>JAFTJD010000050.1 GCA_017456585.1 Lachnospiraceae bacterium | reverse complement strand
GTGCGATAAGATTATTCGTGGGAACCAACTGTACAGATATGCACCTTGTTCGAGTTTAGCGAGAGGGGCGTGTAATCAAAAATCGAAGCGGCAAAGTCTATAGTTCCCCTTATGGTCGTAGAAGTTGCGAGACACATCATGCAATAAGCATCAACGGTTGTTTAAGGTAACTACATAGGCGTGTTCAATGAAGCATGGCAAAGCAAATTCCCCTAAGGTCGTAGAAGTTGCGAGTGAAATCATATGATAGAGCCAAGGCTTTGCTCAGACAACCTACAGAGGCGTGTTCATCGAAGCGTTTGCAAAGTGAGTTCTACTAAAGGTCTGTGTTGTCATCGCAAATCCTATATATGTGCTCGAAGTTTATTAAGGTATATAAAAGGTGTGGCAAGGAAGTGTTAAGTGGCTACGATATACTGTCGGCAAATATGGGTGGACAAGGCGACGTGATGTTAGCGTGTAAAGGATGAATGAGGGGAGGGTTAGAAAGTGGTTTTGCTTAATGCAACGATGGAAGTATTGGAGGATGATTTTGATTTTTCTGCAATACAGGAAGTGCTTAATAGTACGGTGAATGGGACAAGTTTTGATTTTTTTGAAAAGGTTAAGGAGGTTGTGTTCGGAGGGGAAGGGATAAGCTTTTCTTATATATGGAATCTTTTGCTGGAAGCACTTTTTGCGGATATAAACAAGAATAAAGAAGCAGTAATTATGATTATTCTTATAGGAATATCAGCGGCGGTTTTTGCCAATATATCAAATGCATTTCTTAGCGGACAGATAGCGCAGACTGCCTTTTATATTACATATCTTTTGTTTGTTAGTGTGGTCGCGGTGGCTTTTCATACCATGTCAGAGAGTGCAGTGGAGCTTTTGAGGGATATATCGGATTTTATGCAGGCATTAGTACCGGTATTTTGTTTGTCGCTTGGGATGGTGAGCGGAGGAGCCGGCTCGCTTATGTTCTATGAGATAGCACTCGGGAGTATTTTTTTGGTGGATACAATATTTCTTAATGTTATAGTGCCGTTAATAGATGTGTATGTGGTGCTTATCATGGTGAACTACCTTTCTAAAGAAGATTTCTTAAGTAAAGCGGCTGAGCTTATCCATACCATTGTGAAATGGGGATTAAATACCATTTTTGCCATGGTTCTTGGAATTAATGTAATACAGGGAATTATGGTACCTGTGTCAGGAACCATAAAGAATCAGACACTTGCGAAGGCGGTGAGTGCCATTCCGGGGATAGGAAGCGGTGCAAATGCGGTATGGGAGACTGTGTTGGGAACGGGAGTGATTATTAAGAACGGAATAGGTTCGGTTGCACTCATTGCGATAGGGTTTATGGTAAGTGTGCCTATAGTTAAAATGATGCTTTTTGTGTTGATGTATCAGGGAGCAGGTGCAATACTACAACCGGTATCGGATAAGCGCGTTAGTGAGGTAATGTCCGGAATAGGAGCCGGGGCTAAGCTTCTGTTAAATACCGTGATATTGGCAATGGTATTTTTTGTGGTATCAATTGCACTTGTATGTATATCCACTAACGGAGGATTGGCATGATAGAAGGGATTCTTAGCTGGGTTTTTAATATTGCAGTGTACCTTATACTCATTACTTTGGTATTGCAGCTTCTTCCGGAGAGGTTTAAGAAATATTTTAATTTCTATACAGGGATACTTTTGATGTTAATTATAATTAACCCGATTACAAAGCTTCTTAAACTGGATACGTCTATCGTGTCGCAATTTGAAAAAGCTGCCATGCAGTTTGAACTTGATGAAATCAGTGGCGAGATTAAGATGACAGAGGGAATTATGGAGGAAATACTGATTGATGAATACAATCAAATAATAAAAAGTGGGGTCACAGAAATTATTAAAGAATATGGTTATACATTGAATGATTTAGAGGTTGAATGGAGACTTGATGAAGAAGATGATGCCTACGGAAGTATAGGTGGTATGAATGTTATTTTGAGGGAGAAAAGAACAGGGATGAGCAGTTCGAAAACGGTTGAGATTAATCCGGTTGTAATAGGAGACAAAACGCCAGAACTTACGGAATATGAAAAAGCACAAATTGTCGAAATAAAAAATAAGCTAGCGGGCTTCTATAATCTTAGTGAAGCACATATTATTATTACCATACAGGAGTGAGCCATGGCAGAAAATAAAGAAAAGAAGAAGGCGTTAATTAAGGATATCGGGATAAACAAGCTTCTAATAATGTTTATCGCCGGGATTTTGCTGGTTATCATTTCCTTTGCTGATTTTGGAGAGGAGAAGAAAGTCAATGAAGAAGAAAGCGGGGCTCTTTTGGAAAAAAAGGAGGGGGAGCTTACAGCAACATTAACCGGAACAGTAAAAAATGCTTATGAGGAGATTCTTGAAGAGCGTCTTGAGGAATTCTTGACGAAGGCAACAGGGATAGGTAAAACGGAAGTTATGATTACTATAAAGGCGTCAGGTGAGCAGATTATCCTTAAGGAAAAGCAATCGGCTAACAGTACGTTAAATGAGGACGACGGTCAAGGCGGAACCAGAAATACAATGGATATATCTGCTGAGGAAAGTGTAGTATATATTGAAGACAGTAATGGCTTAAGAACACCTTATGTTATAAAAGAAACGACACCTGAGATTGAAGGAGTTGTAGTAATAGCAGAGGGGGGTAACGATATTTCGGTAGTAAGTAATATCATGGATGCGGTTAAGGCATTATTTGATGTTCCGAGTCATAAAATTAAAGTATTAGAAATGAAATAATCAAGGAGGCAAAACGTGAAGAAGTTATTAAAAAATAATCAGGTTATAATTACAGCACTTGCTATATTGATAGTTATAGCGGGATATCTTAATTATGCACAGAAGGTTGCGGATGAGAACGATTATAAATCTGTTATGGGAGATGATGTGGTCGGTGATATTATGGATTCATATGATATCTCAGAGGAAGATATTATAAATGAGAATAAGCTTGCAGCGGCTTCAGATAATGGGACAAAAGAAGCAGACAGCCAGTCTGTTATCGACAGTCTTGATGTAGATCTTAATGCAGATTCTAAGACAGCTGAGGCGGCAGGAACTAAAAGTGACATTCCGGGGGAAGCAGTACTTACAAGCGGAAACATGAATATTAATACCATTACTGAAGTGAAGTTAAAAAGAGAACAGTCACAATCACTTCAGAAGGCTTCACTTATGGAGATAATAAACAGTACAACAGTTACAGAGGCTCAGAAGCAATCGGCAATAGATGAACTTCTTGAGGTTAATACCATATCGGAAAAAGAATCTGCAGCGGAGCTTTTACTTGAAGCAAAGGGCTTTAGGGATGTTGTTGTAAGCATAAACAGTGGTTCTGTGGATGTAGTGGTAAATGCGGAGAAACTCTCTGACATCGACAGGGCACAGATTGAGGATATCGTAAAAAGGAAAACAGAAATATCCGCAGACAAGATTATAATCACTCCGTTTATTGCGAATAATTAATATTATGCATAAAGTTTTGCATAAAATATTTGCAAAAGCCGTCTGATTTGGTATAATGTAGGATATTAGAAGCAAAATAATATTTAATAATATACACAGGAGGTTTTTATGAACGAGCAAAAATCTGGTGGTAAAAAGATGATAAAAGGAAGCAAAAGAATAGGTGAGGTTCAGGTGGCTGACGAAGTTATTGCAATGATAGCCGGTATCGCTGCTAAAGAGGTAGAAGGCGTTTCTAGTGTGGTAGGCTTTGCAGATGGCCGTTTGGGAAGCAAGGTTGGCAAGCTTGGAGTTAAGTATCTCGAAAAGGGTGTTAAGATAGATGCTATGCAAGGCCTTGTTTCTGTTGAGCTTGGAATAAAAGTAAACTATGGTTCTAATATTCCTGAGGTTACACAGAAGGTTCAGGAAAGAGTAAAGAGCACCATGGAGAGCATGACAGGGCTTTCTGTTACTGATGTCAAAGTAAAGGTAACAGGCGTAGAAGTAGATAAAAATAATTAGTAAAGTGAGGGTGTCTTATGGGACGCCCTTTCTATGCGTGATAGATTGGAGAAAAATATGACCAGAAGAGAAATGCGAGAGCATACATTTAAACTCCTGTTTTGTAAGGATTTTCATACATACGAAGAGCTTAGCAAGCAGGCAGAACTTTATGTTGAAGAGTACGAATTTGATGAAGAGGTAAGAAATGCCTTTATCGAAAGAATGGAATCAATGTTTTCACATGTTAGTGAACTTGACGAGAAGATTTCAGAGGTTGCAAAGGGCTGGACTACAGGGCGAATGGGTAAGGCAGAGCTTACAGTATTAAGACTTGCCCTTTATGAGATTATGTATGATGAGGATGTACCGGATAAGGTAGCCATTAACGAGGCTGTTGAGTTGGCAAAGAAATTCGGTGGGGATGATTCTCCTGCATTCGTAAACGGAGTTTTGGCAAAGTTGGTGTAGTATAATGGCTGCTAGTGTATATTCGGTAACACAGGTTAATAATTATATCAAAAATATGTTCAATCAGGATTTTCTCCTTAACAGGATAAGTGTAAAGGGAGAAGTTTCTAACTGTAAGTATCACGGCTCGGGACATATATATTTTACGCTTAAGGAGGGTAGCACGGCTACTCTTACGTGTGTTATGTTTGCAGGAAACAGACGCGGACTTAATTTTGAACTAAAGGAAGGCCAGAATATAATTGTTGACGGAACAGTAACCGTGTATGAACGTGACGGTAAATACCAGCTTTATGCCAAGAGTATAACGCTCGATGGAGTAGGGGCCTTGTATCAACAATATGAGGAGCTTAAGAACAGACTTGAGGAGATGGGGATGTTTGCCAAGGAATATAAGCGCCCTATACCACGATACGTCAAGAAAGTCGGAATCGTCACATCAAGAACCGGAGCGGCAGTACACGATATTATTAATATATCCACAAGGCGTAATCCGTATGTACAGCTTATTCTCTATCCTGCACAGGTACAGGGAGAGGGTGCATCAAGAACTATTGTAGCAGGTATTGAAGCACTTGACAGGCTTGGAGTGGATGTTATTATCGTCGGTCGAGGCGGTGGTTCCATAGAAGACTTGTGGGCATTTAACGAAGAGGCAGTTGCGATGGCTGTATTTAACTGTAGTACCCCTGTCATTTCGGCTGTCGGACATGAAACTGATTTTACGATTATAGATTTTGTCGCGGATATGCGTGCTCCTACACCCTCGGCTGCGGCAGAGCTTGCTGTATACGATTACAGGATTTTTAAGGAAAATCTTGATGAGTATAACAGAAGACTTCTATCTGTTGTAAGAGGTAAATATGACAGATTGGCATCAAGACTTGAGCAATATAAGATTAGAGTGTGCAAATATAACAGTCCTTCATATAAGCTTATAGAGAAGAGAAAGAGGCTTCTTGATATTGAGGATGAATTGGGAGAAGCCATGAAGCGTAAGCTTAAAGATAACAGGCAGAAGCTTATGCTTGTTTCTGAAAAGTTGAATGGTCTTTCACCCCTTAGGCAGCTTGCAAGGGGGTATTCTTATGTTACTAAAGAAGAGGATAAAGGACCGCTTACAAGTATAAAGAATGTTAGTGTTAAGGATGGTTTAACGATAAGACTGAGTGATGGCAGCGTTAACGCAGTTGTAACGGATGTCAAGGCAATTAAGGAATAGAGAGGTATAAGCAATGCAGGAAGAACTCACAATTGAACAGGCATTTGATAAGCTTGAGAAGCTTATTGAGCATATGGAGACAGAGATACCTCTCGAGGAATCCTTTGATCTCTACAAAGAAGGTGTAGAGCTTATTAAAATGTGTAACGACAAGCTTGATAAAGTAGAGAAGAAGATAATGATTTTGGAAGAAAACGGAGAGCTTGGAGATGAATTTTAACGAGAAGCTTACTGAAAAGGTAAGTAAGACGGAAGAGACAGTATTATCCTTTTTGCCTAAGGAGGAAGGATATCAGAAGACTGTAATAGAGGCAATGAATTACAGTGTTCTTGCGGGAGGCAAGAGACTTCGTCCGCTTCTTATGAATGAGGTGTATTCATTATTCGGTGGAGATAATAAGTTGCTTGTCGGTCCCTTCATGGCGGCAATGGAGATGATTCATACATATTCATTGGTGCATGATGATTTGCCGGCAATGGACAATGATGAATATAGAAGAGGCAAGAAAACCACTCATGTTGTTTTCGGTGAGGCGATGGGAATTCTTGCAGGTGATGCCTTGCTTAATTATGCTTATGAAACTGCACTTTGCGCTTTCGATGCATGTGATAAGGAAGATAGGGCCAGTTTATTGAAGGTAATAAGGGCACTGAAGCTTCTTTCTAAGAAGGCAGGTATATACGGAATGGTGGGTGGACAGGTTAAGGATGTGGAACTTACTGAAAATGGAGAAGCTCCCGATGCAGAAGAACTTGATTTTATCCATAACCTGAAAACCGGAGCTTTGATAGAGGCTTCCATGATGATAGGTGCGGTTCTTGCAGGAGCCGGAGACGAAGAGATAGAGATAGTAGGAAATATTGCGTCGAAGATAGGAATGGCATTCCAGATACAGGATGACATACTTGATGTAATCGGTGATGAGGCAGCTCTTGGTAAGCCTATTGGAAGTGATGATAAGAATAATAAAGTTACATATGTGACATTATATGGAATAGATAAAGCTAAAACAGATGTAGAAGCTTTGACCGGAGAAGCTGTTGAGTTATTAAAAGGTCTTGGACGTAATGATGATTTTCTCGAGGATTTGCTTTTGTGGCTTGTTAACAGGGAAAAATAGATAATATAAAGAGGCAATAGCTATGATATTAGAAAAAATAACTGCGCCTAATGATATAAAGAAAATTAAAGCAGACGAATATGATCTGTTAGCGCAGGAGATTCGTAGATTTTTAATAGATAAGGTAAGCATAAGAGGAGGACATCTTGCATCTAATCTTGGTGTTGTTGAGCTTACAATGGCACTTCATTTGGCACTTGATTTGCCAAAGGATAAGATTATATGGGATGTCGGACATCAGGCATATACACATAAATTGCTTACGGGAAGAGCTGAAGGCTTTGATGTGTTAAGAAAATATGGTGGTATGAGCGGTTTCCCTAAGAAAATCGAGAGTGATTGTGACTCGTTTAATACAGGACACAGTTCTACATCCATTTCAGCGGGCCTCGGAATAGTTGAAGCCAATCGTATTAATGGCAGTGATGCTACGGTAATATCGGTTATCGGCGATGGTGCGCTTACCGGAGGTATGGCTTACGAGGCACTTAATAATGCTTCACAGCTTAAACGCAATTTTATCATTATCCTTAATGATAATGAGATGTCAATTTCAAAGAATGTGGGTGGAGTATCCGGTTATCTTAATAATATAAGAACAGGTAAATTCTATAATAATCTTAAAAGTTCCGTTATGAACGGTCTTGGAAAGATTCCTGTGTACGGAGACGGTCTTATACAGAAGATTCGTAAAACCAAGAGCGGAATCAAACAGCTTTTGATACCGGGAATGTTATTTGAAGATATGGGGATAACCTATCTTGGACCCGTAGACGGGCATGACGTAAAGCAGCTTGTTAAAACTATTAACGATGCAAAGAATCTTGATAGAGCGGTTCTTATTCATGTTCTTACCAAGAAGGGCAAGGGATATGAGCTTGCGGAGAAGCAACCGGAGCGTTTTCACGGCATCGGGGCTTTTGATATAGCAACCGGAGAACCGGTAAAGAAGAGTGAGAAAAGTTATACCTCAGTATTTTCTGAGACTATGCTTAAGCTTGCCAAGGATAATCCAAAGCTTGTGGCTGTTACGGCGGCTATGCCGGATGGAACAGGACTTACAGCCTTTAGAAAAAGATTTCCTAAGAGATTTTTTGATGTGGGTATAGCTGAGGAGCATGCGGTTACTTTTGCGGCCGGTATGGCATCGCAGGGTCTTAAGCCGGTAGTGGCGGTATATTCTTCGTTTTTGCAAAGGGCATATGATCAGATACTGCATGATGTGTGTATACAGGATTTGCCGGTTGTTTTTGCGATAGACAGGGCAGGACTTGTAGGAAGCGACGGAGAGACACATCAGGGTATTTTTGATTTGTCATATCTTAATTCAATACCTAATATGAGCGTTTTTGCCCCTAAAAATATTTGGGATTTGGAAGAGGGACTTAAGTTTGCTGTTGGATATAACGGGCCTATTGCAATCAGATATCCGAGAGGGACTGCTTACAGCGGACTTGAAGAATTTCAGTCTCCTGTTGTATACGGTAAAAGTGAAATACTGTATAAAGAGAAAGATATTGCACTTTTGGCAGTTGGAAGCATGGTTTCCGTGGCGGCAGAGGTTAGGGAAGAACTCAAGAAAATGGGTAAATATGTAAGCGTAGTAAATATGCGTTTTGTTAAACCTATTGATGAAGAATGTGTAGAAGAGATGACGAAAGATCATTCACTTATAGTTACTCTTGAAGAGAATGTATTAAGTGGTGGCTTTGGTGAAAAGATTTCTGCTTATATAAAACGCAATCAATATAATATTGAGGTTCTTAATATTGCATTACCTAATGCATATGTTGAGCATGGAAATGTTAATATCCTTAAACAAAACAGTGGCATAGACAAGGATAGTATTATAAAAAGGATATGTGCTTGTACAGATGTTTAACAGGACAAGAAAGGTCGATAAAGCATTATGAAGGAACGACTGGATATACTTATGGTTAAGAGAGAACTGACTACCTCCAGAGAGAAGGCGAAGGCACTCATTAAGGAAGGTAATGTGTCAGTTGACGGCAACATAGAAACCAAAGCCGGTACAATGTGTGATGAAGATGCCGTGATACGTATAGAAGGAGAACAGCTTCCTTATGTTAGCCGCGGAGGACTTAAATTAAAAAAGGCAATTGACAGCTTTGGGATAACACTTGAGGCTGATATATGTATGGATGTGGGTGCATCTACCGGAGGATTTACAGATTGTATGCTTAAGCATGGCGCGAGTAAGGTATATTCAGTGGATGTAGGACATGACCAGTTGGATAAGAGTCTTAGACAGGATGACAGAGTAGTCTGTATGGAAGGTGTTAACGTAAGATATATTTCTGAGGAAGATATAGATGAAGCTCTTGATTTTGTTTCTATAGATGTTTCATTTATTTCTCTTACAAAGGTTTTACTTCCGGTTAAGGCATTAATGAAGCAAGAGGCGGAAATGGTTTGCCTTATTAAACCGCAATTTGAGGCCGGACGAGAGAATATAGGTAAAAATGGTGTGGTAAAGAATCGAAAGATTCATGAAGATGTAATAAATGTAGTAAGAAATTTTGCTATTGATATAGGTTTTACGGTATTAGGGCTTGAATTTTCACCGATAAAAGGGCCTGAAGGTAATATCGAATACCTTATATATCTAAAGAATAGTGCTTGTGCAGAGAATAGGGTACTTTCGCAACAGATAAAAAACATTGTAGAGGCGGCACATGCTTCCTTGTGAAAGAAGGTGTGAGTTTGAAAAATTTCTATATTATAACCAATGAAAAGAAAGATCCGGGATTGGTTGCAACTAAAGAAATAGTTGAATACATAAGCAAAATGGGTGGCAAATGCGTTATAGCAGAGACTAATAAACGTCAGCTTACTAAAGACGGCGGATATACCATGAAAGAACAGGTACCTAAGGATACGGAGGGTATACTTGTCCTTGGAGGTGACGGTACACTTATATTGGCAGTAAGGGATCTGGCGGAATTGGGACTTCCGTTTCTTGGTATTAACTTTGGTAATCTGGGCTTTTTGGCAGAGGTTGAGAAAGGTAATGTTGAGGCTTCAATAGATGCACTTCTTGCTGACAAGTTTATAATAGAAGAACGAATGATGGTAGAGGGCAGTGTAATTAGAAACGGAGAAGTAATAGCCAATAAGACTGCATTAAATGATATAGTGTTCGCACGAACAGGCGGAGCTTTAAGAATTCTTGATTACAAGATATGCCTTAACGGAGAACCATTTAACTCTTATTCGGGAGACGGACTTATAATTGCCACGCCTACCGGTTCGACTGCGTATAATCTCTCAGTAGGGGGGCCAATCGTTTCACCGGCGGCTAAGCTACTTATACTTACACCTATATGTCCGCATACCATTTCATCAAGAAGTATTGTCTTGCCGGAGTGTGATACGATAGAGGTAGAGGTATGTAAGGATAGAAACGGATTTGATGATTCTATGCAGCTTTTCTATGATGGTGGTGAAGCAGTAATGCTTAAAGCAGGGGACAGGATATCAGTAAAGGCTGCCAAAGAAAATACCAAGATAATAAGAATTAAGCGTATCAGTTTTATAGAACAGCTTAGAAATAAAATGGGTAGTAATTAAAGAGAGGGATAAAATGAAAACATTGCGACATGAGAAGATAATTGAATTGATTAATCGTCATGAAATTGAAACACAAGAGGAACTGGCTGACAGACTTAATCAGGAAGGATTTAGTGTTACGCAGGCTACAGTTTCGAGAGATATAAGGGCACTTAAGCTTACCAAGCTTCCTGTGGATGGAGGAAAGCAGAAATACGCCATAATTCAGAATGTTGAAAATAGTCTTAACGAAAAGTATTTGCGTGTTTTAAGAGATGCATTTCTTAACATTGACAGGGCTGAGAATATAGTTGTAGTAAAGACAGTGTCAGGTATGGCTATGGCGTTTGCGGCAGCACTTGATGCGATGAAATGGAATGAGGTAGTAGGCTGTATAGCAGGAGACGATACAGTTATGTGTGCAATAAGAACAAAGGACGATGCACTTATTATTATCGATAAGATAAAGAAAATTGTTATGCAGTAAAATACAAGGGATCACTTGTACTTGGAGAGTAGAAGGAGAATACCATGTTAAAAAGTTTGTATGTAAAGAATCTGGCGTTAATTGATGAGGCAGAGGTTGAATTCGGAGAGGGACTTAATATTCTTACCGGAGAAACAGGAGCAGGTAAGTCTATTCTTCTTGGTTCGGTAAATATGGCACTTGGAGCCAAGGCAGATAAGGATATGATACGTGCCGGAGCTGAATATGCACTTATTGAGCTGACTTTTTCACTTGATGACGATAAAAAGCTGGATGCATTAAAGAAAATGGACATTCTTATTGAAGATGATGCGCAGATTGTCGTTACAAGACGGATATCGCCGGGCAGAACAGTAAGTAGGATTAATGGTGAAAGTGTAAGCAGTACTACATTAAAAGATGTAACTAGTCTTCTTATGGATATTCATGGGCAACATGAGCATCAATCACTTTTGTACAAATCTAAGCATCTTGAGATACTTGATGAGTATGCTAAAGCTTCGCTTGAAGAGGAGAAGAATACACTAAGGAAGCTGTACCTTGCTTATTGTGAGACAAAGGAAAGACTTGCCGGTTTTGATATGAACGAGGAACAGAGACTTAGAGAATGTGCATTCTATCAATATGAGATTAATGAGATAGAGGAAGCCAATCTTCGTGAAGGTGAAGAGGAAGAACTTGAAGCAAAATATCGCAAGGGTGTTAATGCCAAGAAAATAATAGGAATTATGTCAGCTGTGTATGATGTGCTGACAGGAAGCATGGGAGAATCTGTAAGTGATAAGATAGGTACATCACTTAGAGAGGTTTCATCCATTCTTCAGTATGATGAGGAACTTAAGAGCATCTGTTCACAGCTTGAGGATATAGACGCATTATGCAACGATCTCGGAAGAGAGATAGCTTCATATGTAGACGCTGCAGGCGACATAGACGAGGAAGAATTTTATAACATAGAAAAAAGACTTGATCTTATTCATAAGCTTCAAGGAAAATACGGTCGTACAATAGCTGATATAGAGGCTTATCTTGAAAAGCAGAAGGATAAGCTTTCTGAACTTGAAAATTATCAGGAGAATAAACAAAGACTTGAATCCGAATTAAAAGAACTCTATGAAGAAGCACTTCAATACGCAGAGAGTATTTCTGTTAAGCGAAAGGAAGCTGCACGGAAGCTTTCCTTAGAAATAGTAAATGAACTTAAGGAACTTAATTTCCTTGATGTTAATTTTATGATTGAGATTAGAAAGCTTGAAGAGCTTACTTCAAACGGACTTGATGAGGTTGAATTTATGATTGCCGTTAATCCCGGCGAGACACCGAAACCACTTGGTAAAATTGCAAGTGGTGGTGAGTTGTCAAGGGTTATGCTTGCAGTTAAGAATGTGTTGTCAGACAAGGATCAGGTCGATACACTCATATTTGATGAAATTGATACCGGAATAAGCGGAAGGACAGCGCAAGCTGTTTCGCTTAAATTAAAGAGCATAAGCAGAAACAGGCAGGTTATATGTATCACGCATTTGGCGCAGATTGCGGCACCGGCAGATAATCATTTCCTTATTGAAAAATCGGTGAAAGAAGGAAGAACCGTGACCGATATATACAAGCTTTCTGATGAACAAATGATAGATGAGCTTGCAAGGATTCTAAGCGGAGCGGAGGTAACCGATAAAGTTCTTGAGAATGCAAGAGAAATGAAAAAAATGGCAATGGCATAAATGCTAAAAAATCGTCTTGACTAAAAAATGTAAGATTGAATTCTAATAAATATTGCATACTAAGAAAGAGATATCGAAAGATATTTCTTTCTTTTCGTTTAGAAACAATTTTGCATAATAGGAGGCGAAAAAATGAATAGAAAAAAATGGTATCGCAGAATACTTTGTATGGTACTTTTTGTATCTTTAATTTACACCGGATATTATGCATATCATTCTATTGAAAGAAATATGCCGGAGAAAATTCACGTAATTTCAAGTGAAGATATAGAAGCGGTAGATTTTGATTTTCCGGGATGTACTAATGAGATGACACGAAATGAATTTGGAGAATATTCAATATCCATGAAGCTTTTTGGAATTTTGCCAATTAAGGACATTGCCATTGAGGTTATAGACGAAAGTCAGGTCCTAATATGTGGATTTCCTGTTGGTATTTATATTGAAACAGAAGGTGTTCTTGTAGTAGGGACTGCGGATATTGAAACTAAAAACGGAACTATGGCTAAACCGGCATATTCAATTCTTCAGCCGGGAGATTATCTTCTTGAGGCTAATGGGGAAAAACTTGATGAAAAAGAAGAACTTATTGACATTATAGAAGAATCTAATGGTGATGAAATGATACTTACCATAAAACGTAATGATGTAGTATCAAAGGTTAAAGTATCACCTGTAATGGCTTCAGACGGAGAATATAAGCTTGGAATATGGGTTAAGGATGATGCACAGGGAATAGGCACCTTAACTTATATCACGTCTAACGGAAGCTTTGGTGCCTTAGGGCATGGTGTCAGTGATGTTGATACAGGCTGTCTAATGGAAAGCAATGGCGGAAGCTTATATGAAGCTGAGATTATTACGGTTATAAAGGGTGAAAGCGGAACCCCCGGAGGATTATCGGGAATTATCAGATATAGTGAAGAGTCTAAGCTTGGAACGATAAAAGAAAATGAAGCACAGGGTATATTTGGCGCATGTGATTCCGCACTTATGGAAAAGGGTTACGGAGAAGTAATGGATATTGCACTGAAACAGGATATAAAAAAAGGTGAAGCCTATATAAGATGTGCAGTAGATGGCGAGATTAAGGACTATGAGATAGAAATAACAAAAGTTAATGCGGGAGCATCTGGAACAAAAGCGAACCGAGGCTTAGAAATAAAGGTAGTGGACGAGGAACTTCTTAGCATAACAAATGGTATTGTTCAAGGGATGAGCGGTAGTCCCATTATACAGAATGGTAAGCTTATAGGTGCTGTAACACACGTTCTCGTTAACGACCCTGCCAGAGGTTATGGTATATTTATCGAAGAAATGTTAGAGCATTGAGTCAGGGCAGGACAGGAGTAAAAAGGGGCGATGCAAGCTTGCTTGTATGAGCCTCTTTTTTACGAGTGGACTATCCGGCGAAAGCCGGACACCCGACGACTGCGGCATTGACTCATAAAAGGAAATCACTCGTAGGCAGAACCTCTGTATTCGCTTGGAGTTATACCGGTATATTTTTTGAAACTTCTTTGAAAACTACTTACTGAAGGGTAACCGCAGAAAATTCCGATATCTGTAATAGTGTGTGTGGTGTTTCTTAGCATCTCCATCGCTTTATTTATTCTTACTTCAAGAATATAATCAGATATGTTTATACCGATTTGTTTTTTGAAGTAGCGGCACAGATATTCTCTGGAAAGATGCGCATGCGAAGCAAGCAGTTCAAGTGAAAGCCTGCTGCCGTAATTCGCATTTATATATTTTAGTAATTCATCAAGAATAAGATTCTTCGTTACCATGTCGGTAGAATTTCCGGATTGATATTCATATTGTCTTGTGATTCCTATAAAAAGTGAGAGCATAGCGGCTTGGATGATTTCTTTACTACCGGCAGTGTAGTGATTATATTCATGTGTGATAAGCCAGATAAGATGACGTAGATTACTTGCATTGTCATCGTAAACAATTATGGAAAAATGAGCGTTCTTTTCAATAAGATTAAATAAGGCGTGCTCTTTTAGTTCAGATATATTTTGAAAATTCTGCATAAACAATTCGAGATAGTTCTGCTTGAATACAATGCTGCAAATTCTCAAAGGACTTCCTTCTTTGTGTGAGTGCGAAATGAAACAATGAGGCGTGTTTGGCGCTGCAAAGAGGACAGAACCGCACTTGACAGGGGATGATTGATTACCCATGTAACATACACCGCCGCCTTCGTATACATATGAGATTTCCCAAAAATCATGTGAGTGCATATCTGATTCATAAGGGGCAATATTAAAAAATCCGCGAATTAATTCGTTTTCATTAAATAAATATTTGCTTAAGTATTCTTTTCTCATAATTCTCCAAATGAAATGTCAATATTTGCGTCATAATAGGCAATATAAAATATTCCGTATTTATGCCTTTACGTCTTATAATTAGTATATATAATAAATAAAATATGTCAATATGTGATATGAGGTGTGCGTAATGAATGCAGAGAATATTTCTAAGGATGTAATTATGAAGGCAAAGACGGATAAATCAGTAGAAGAAATGTTTAAAAATCCTACTGCGAAATACAGAGGAATTCCGTTTTGGTCATGGAATTGTAAGGTTACCAAGGAAATGATAGACACTCAACTTGAGATTTTTAAGAGAATGGGCTTTGGTGGAGTTGATATCCATCCAAGAGCCGGGCTTGATATTACATATCTTGGTGAAGAGTACATGGAAATGGTAGCATATACAGTTAAGAGATGTAAAGAACTTGGACTGGTATGTTGGTTGTATGATGAAGACAGATTCCCTTCCGGAGCAGCAGGAGGGATTGTTACGAAGAACTTCCGCTTTAGAGGACGATATTTACTTCTTACGGAGAGAAAACGCTTGCTAAGTGAAGGGTATTATGAGAGCAGGGAAGCATTTGAAGAAGCTATAGATAAAGGGGAAAAGCCTGCCGGATATTACGTAACAACCTATGGACTTGTATTTGAAAATGGATATTTACGAGATTATAGTCGCCTTGATAATGAGGCAGAGATTTCCAAAGCGCGAGAAAATAACGAAAAGATTAGATTCGCCTATGTAGAAATTATGAAGGAGGAAGCATGGTTTCAGAATCAGACTTATGTAGATACCATGAATCCGGATGCAATAGATGAATTTATCAAAGTGACGCACGAAGAATATCATAGATATGTCGGAGATGAATTCGGGGAAACAGTGCCTGCAATATTTACTGACGAGCCTCGCATGGGCAAGAATATACAAATTAGTAATGCCTTGTCGGGTGAGGATGTAACATTACCTTATACAGACTATTTTGCGGAAACTATGATTGAGGAGTATGGCACAGATCCTCTGGATATTGCTCCTGAATATATATGGGAATTGGCAGACGGAAGGTTTAGCGTAAACAGATACAATTATCATAATCATGCGGCAGAATGCTTTGTGACTGTATATATGGATAAGCTGTGTAAGTGGTGTGAAGAACATAATATTGCAATGACTGGACATGTTTTGTCTGAAGAGACGCTTGGTTCACAGACATATGCACTTGGTGATTGCATGAGATGTTATAGAAATATGGATATTCCGGGAATAGATATTCTGGCTGACAGAAGAGAATATGCAACTGCTAAGCAGGCTGTAAGTGTAGCGAGACAGAACGGAATAACGGACGTAGTGAGTGAACTGTATGGTGTTACTCATTGGGATTGCGACTTTAAGACATTTAAACTTCAGGGCGACTGGCAAGCTGCACTCGGAATAACTGTGAGAGTTCCGCATTTGTCACATATGTCTTTGCTCGGTGAAGCGAAACGTGATTGGCCGGGATCTATATTCTTTCATGCACCATGGCATGAAGAATATACATATATCGAAGACTATTTCGCAAGACTTAATTCCATTCTTACAAGAGGCAAGGTTGATGTAAATATCGGAGTAATTCATCCGGTAGAATCTTTTTGGATGTATATGGGGCCGGATAATCAAACAGCTGATAAACGGAAGGAAATGGATGAAGACCATGCAAAGCTTATTAGTTGGCTTATTCACGGAGCATTCGATTTTGATTTTCTGTCAGAGTCATTGCTTCCGAAACAATGTGAAAATTATAAAGATGAATCGGAGAACAGACTTACAGTAGGAAAAATGCAATATAGTGCGATACTTGTTCCTAATATGCTTACAATAAGAAAAACAACGCTTGATATTCTTGAAGCATTCGCAGAAAAGGGCGGAAAGATAGTTTTTATGGGGCGTGTTCCTGAACTGGTGGATGGACTAAAAACTGATAGGGTACGAAAACTGGCGGAGAAATGTCTTTTTATCGGCAAAGACAGAAACGAGTTGTATGAGGCATTTGAGTCAGAACGGACAGTTGATATATGCAGAAGAAACGGTAGTCGTACTAATAATCTGATCTATCAGATGCGTAAGGATGAAAATCTAAAGTGGTTGTTTATTTGTCATACAGAACGTAAGAAACAGCATATGTCGGATATGGAAAAATATATCATCAAGGTACGAGGCTCTTATCAAGTAAGCATGTTTGATGCTCAGACCGGAGAAATATATCCTGTTGTATCACGTTTGGAGTCAGGTAACACTATTGTGGAATGCAATATATATGCAGAGGATAGTGTATTGTACCGACTTGAGGAATGTGCGGATGAAACTGCGACATGCTATGAAAACCATAGCAAAGCTGTATCACGTTTTGAAACAGTAGAATATATTACGAAAATCAATGGTTTCCATAGAGAAGAGTATAATGCTGTATTGTTGGATTATGCGATATGCAGTGTGGATGATGGGGAACTGAGTGCCAGGGAAGAAATACTAAGGCTCGATAACCGGATAAGAAAGCAACTCGGATTTGTTCTGAGAGGTGATAGGATGAATCAGCCCTATTATCTCGAAGAGAAAGATACGTATGAAGTCAGTCTTATGTATCATTTTGAATCAGAAACGGAAGTGGCGGCATTTTTGGCAATAGAAAATCCGGATAACAAGCTGAGAATATGGTTAAATGGTAATGAAATAGACAGCAATCCGGTAGGATATTATGTAGATCCTGCCATAAAGGTTCTTTCGTTGCCGACTTTAAAAATAGGTATTAATGAACTCAACGTAAAAGTAGAATATAACCAGAAGACTAATTTGGAAAATATATTTATTCTGGGCGATTTTGATGTTGAACTAAGGGGAAATTATCCTATTATAAAACCGACACAGAATAAACTATATCTCGGAGATATTGTGGGACAGGGAATGCCATTTTACACAGGCAATCTGGAATACGAATTCGAATTCAATATAGAGGATGAAACAGCGGAATATTATGTGCATGTGCCACATTTTAAAGCTCCTTTGCTTGCTGTATCAGTAGATGAAGGAGAAAGAAAGCTTATTGCTTATGCACCGCATCGCGCAAAACTTGGAAGATTAAAGACTGGAAAACATTATCTAAAAATATGTCTTTACGGTAATCGTTTCAATGGTTTTGGAACTCTTCATAATGCAAATGATGACTATGTGTGGTACGGTCCCGATTCATTCAGAACTAAGGGTGATGACTGGACTGACAGCTACAGAGTACGACCTGTTGGCATTATGTCAGCAATCGAGATACAGAAACAACTATAAGCTCCGATGTCGTTAAGTCAAAGCAGTACTGTTACGTTTTTCACCAAGCGAGAGCGTGTCTTAGAGGGAAACATCCTCTATAATATGTGTTTGGTACGAGACGTGCATTAACAAAACGACATCGGGGCTTAAACTTACTTTTTTGGTAGACAGAAGTGTATGGAAAATTGTATAATAGAAATAAGTATACTCTGGAATAAGAGAAGTTATGAAGAAATATTCGGATGTAAGATGTAAGGAGGAAGACGTATGAGGTTGAGTTCTAGACATTTTATAATTGCAATTCTTATTTTGGCTTTTAGTGCTGTTTTTCTTAATGCCAATACATATGTTGCCAATGCCGATGAAAGCGGGCTCATAGCTTTGACGACGGCTGATGAGCAGGAGCTTAGCGGCGAGATAGAGGTTATTTTCAATAGAAATGAAGAAGATATGAAGCCTTATGTAGAGGCTTTTGAGAAAAAATATCCCGGAGTTAAAGTAAAATACACATGCTACAATGACTTTGAGACTAGCATTAAGCTTAGAATGGAAGAGGGAGACTACGGAGATGTAATGTACATTCCGGGTTTTATGTCTTCTGACGAGATAACAGATTATTTTGAACCACTTGGAGATTATAACCTTTTAAGCGAGAAATACAATTATATTGACCAGGGAAGACATTTTGACAACATAGTATATGGAATCCCTTCGTCTGCATATTTGCTTGGCGTTGTTTATAACAAGGAGGTATTTGATAAAGCAGGTATATCTGATCTTCCTACTACCATAGATGAATTCTTATATGCTATGTATCTTATAGATGAGCATACGGATGCACTGCCGTTTTATGTAGGATATTCAGAACCATGGTGTTTATCATATTGGGAGCTTTTCCCATATATTGAGATGTCTGGAAGTGCCTCTTACAAATACAATGAGTTTATAGTAGATATTAACCCTTTTAGAGAAGGGACGGTTCATAATACAACTTATAGGTTACTTTATGATCTCGTAGAGCAAGGGTACACAGAGATGAATAAAGAAACTGTCGGTTGGTGGGATTCGGTAATTAAGCTTAATAACGGAGATATAGGTTGTACTGTTATGGGAACATGGGCATTGTATGATTATAAAAATGTCGGACCTAATGGTGATGATATTGCATTCATGCCGTTCCCGAATAATATAGATGGGGATCAGTATGTAACAGTAACTGCCAACTACAGCTATGCCGTTGCCAAGAATAGTGATAATAAGGAAGCAGCAAAGGCATTTGTTGAGTTTATTTTGGATGAGTCGGGCTATGCTTTTGAACATGATTTGATTTCAATTCTAAAGACAGACCCGTATCCGGAATGCTATGGTGACATGGAAGAGAAAATAATGCAAAATGTTACATATATTTCACCGGAAGCATATTCACAGTATGAAACACTTTCAACCAATCTTAAATTATACAATCAGGAAGAGTATGTAAGAATAGTTGAAGCTGCGGCAGGGATAAGGGACGAGAATTTTGATGATATAATGAATGACTGGAACAGTCGTTGGGAGTCTTCAAGGGCATCGTGGATGATTTCGGGAACAGATGATGATAAAGAGAGCGGTAATGATAATGATGTCATAATCATTGAAAATGCAAAGGTTGAATTATCAGATAATGAAAAGAAGTATGTGCAGGATAACCCTGTAGTTCGTGTGGGATATCATAAGAATCTTGCACCGCTTTCGTATTTTGACGGAAATGATTTCGCAGGGATTGCAAGAACAATATGTGATGATATCGCTAAGAAAACAGGACTTGTTATGGAGTATCATGGCTATGAAAATACGGACGAGCTTGTTGCGGCACTTGAATCAGGCGATATTACTCTTATAGCCGGTATTGAGAAGCTTAAATATAACAACAACATAAAGTATTCTAAGGAATATCTTGAATTTATGGAGGTTCTTGTAAGACATAACACAACCTCTAATTTGAAAAAATGTGCAATTGCAAACGGTGAAGAAAAGAGCGCGATAGGCGAAGATACGCAGAGGCTTGCATGCTCAAACATAAATAAATGCATTGAGAGTGTTCAGACACTTAAAGCAGATTTTGCTATAACCAATTATTATACTGCATTGTATTATATGCGTACTAACGGATATGATGATGTTACGGTTATTCCATATGCCAACGACCAGACATATCATATTGGATTTTCAAAGGATACGAATCCGGTTTTGGTTGCTATATGTAATAAATGTGTGTACAGTATTCCGGAAGGCGAAACGGAAATTGAACTTATGGAGCACATGGATGCGATTGTAAAAAAGGTTACACTTGCAACCTTTATAAAGGCTAATCCTTTATTGTGTATAACCATAATTATAATAGCATGTGCGATGGTAATCATTATTGTTTGGGAGAAACATAAAGCGATTCGTAAGCAGGCACTTGATGCTAAGAAATACGAATTACTCGCATCACTTGCTAACGAGTATTTCTTTGAATATGATTATGCAAAAGAAGTATTCAGATTTGATGCTAAAGCTAAAGAAGGCTTGGGATTATCTGATTCGGAGATAATAAGAAAATCGTATGATGGGGATAATCTTCTTTTGAGGCAATTTGGTGAACAAATTAGTAAGATACTTGATCAGGGAAATGATGAACAGCTTATTGTAGCAATTGATAAGGGGGATGGAAACAAACAGTGGTACAGAATAGTAACCTCTGTGGTTCTTAATAAGAGAGGACAGCCCATACATATGGTTGGCAAGCTATTGAATATACAGAAAGAGATGGAAAGACTTGAAAGTTATCAGGATAAAGCATATAAGGATGCTTTGACCAAGCTCTATAACAGAGAAGGCTTGTCAGTGCATATGCCAAAGGAAGCTAATGGAATCATGTTTGCTATAATGGATATCGATGATTTTAAAATGGTCAATGATACATTAGGACATAGTGGCGGTGATTACGCATTAATGTATTTTGCTGACAAGATTAAAGAATATATGGGCGAGAAATCATTAGTAGCCAGATTTGGCGGAGATGAGTTTATTGCGGTTCTTGCAGGAGTTTCAAAGGAAGAAGCTGACAAGAGACTAGGTGAGATTGTAAAAGCGATGGATGTTGATATAAGATATGCAGGTATTACACACAAGCTATCTATAAGTGCAGGAGCTATATATTCGGAGATTATGATGCCTTTTGAAGAGATGTTTGATGAGGCAGATAAGATTTTATATAAAACAAAAGAAGAGGGAAAGAATAATTATAGGTTTGAAGTCCTCCGAGCGACAAATCATGATAATTAAAAGAAAGGAATATTATGAAGGTTGTATTACAAAATTTGACAAAAACATTTCCGAGCCGTAATAAGAAAGTAAAAGAAGAAGTAGTTGCTGTAAACAATTTTGATTTTGAAATCCCTGATGGTGTGCTTGTAGGTTTGCTTGGACCATCAGGATGTGGTAAAAGTACAACGTTAAATCTTTTATCGGGGCTCCAAAAGCCAACAAGCGGAAAAATATTTTTTGGTGAAAATGATGTCACCAATTTAGAGGCTGAGAATAGGGGTGTTGGATTGGTGTTTCAGAATTATGCATTGTATCCGCATCTTACGGTAAGACAGAATATTATGTTCCCATTACAGAATCTAAAAGGAACTGCCAAGTTATCAAAAGAAGAAATGAACGTAAAGGTGCTTGAAGCCGCGAAGCTTGTTCAGATTGATGAGCTTATGGATCGTAAACCCGGAGAATTGTCAGGTGGTCAGCAGCAACGTGTAGCTATTGCACGAGCTTTGGTTAAGATGCCTAAAATACTTCTTCTTGATGAGCCGCTTTCTAATCTTGATGCGAGACTTAGATTGCAGACAAGAGAAGAGATTAGAAGAATTCAGAAAGAAACTAAGATAACAACTATTTTTGTAACACATGATCAGGAAGAAGCTATGAGTATATCTGACATAATAGTTGTTATGAAGGATGGTGTAGTTCAACAGATAGGAAAGCCACAGGAGGTATATGATAATCCTGTTAATCTTTTCGTTGCCAAATTTCTTGGTACACCACCGATTAATGTCTTTGACGGTAAAATTAAATCGGGTAAGCTTTTTGTGGGTGAGGATGCAATTATGGATATTCAGGCTGACACTGACAAAGAAGTATATGTAGGAATCAGACCGGAAGGCTTTGTTCTTAATGAAAATGGCGCACTTCGATGCAGGCTTAATACAGTTGAGGTGATGGGACGAGATATTAGTGTTGTGTCTTATAATGATGCTTCTGCTACGGATAATCAGGCAATCCGTTCTATAATCAGTTCTGAGAATACGGTTAATCTCGCGGCAGAATATGTGAGATTTGATGTTAAACCTAATAAAGTATTTGTTTTTGACAAAAATACTGAAGAAAGAATCTATTTTGAGAAAGAATAGTATAGAGGGCAGATAGATGGAGAGAGAAAAATTAAAGGGTTGGCTGTATCTTTTGCCGGCAATTCTTTTCCTTGGAATATTTATGGTGTATCCGCTTGTGGATGTTTTTATCTATTCTTTTGAAGAAGGATATAATTCTGCATCCCAGACTTCATGGGGGATAGGAACTTATAATTATTCGTATGTACTTCGTGATCCATATTTTTTACAGGCGTTAAAGAATACATTTATACTTGTTATAATCACGGTGCCGCTTTCAACATGCCTTGCATTGGCGATTGCGGTTGGGCTTAATTCGATTAAGAAATTAAGAGACTTGTATCAGACCATATATTTTCTTCCGTATGTTACCAATACACTTGCGGTTGGATTGGTTTTTATGATTCTTTTTAAGCAAACCCCATATTCAGACGGACTTGTCAATGTTGTGTTGGGGTGGTTTGGTATGACTCCCGTAGATTTTATCGGCGGACCATATTGGGCAAAGATGTTTGTGCTGTGTTTCTATACAATTTGGGTTGTTTTACCGTTCAAGATTCTGATTCTTACGAGTGCACTTGCATCAGTTAATCAGGATTATTATAACGCGGCTAAGGTAGACGGAACCTCCAAGTTTAGGATATTCAGAAAAATTACATTGCCGATGATATCACCAACAGTTTTTTATCTTATAATAACAGGCTTTATCGGAGCATTTAAAGCATATAGTGATGCTGTTGCATTGTTTGGTACAGATTTGAATGCATCTGAGATGAATACCATAGTAGGATATGTTTATGATATGTTGTACGGCAATAGTGGCGGATATCCTTCCTATGCGTCAGCGGCTGCCATTATATTATTTACTATAGTACTTACAATAACCTGTATTAATCTGTTGGTAAGTAAAAAACATGTTCACTATTAAAGAGGCTTAATGATATGGAAAAATATAATGATTTTGAAAAAATAGAAAAAACTGCAAAAGTTCGAAAAAAAGTAAAAAATGTTATTGTTTATACATTACTGAGCTTTTGGGGACTTATGGTTTTGTTTCCTTTTTATTGGATGATTCTTACATCCATAAAGAGCTATAGTGCATATAACTCGGAATATATACCTAAGTTCTTTACATTATCACCGACACTTCAGAACTACGTTGAAGCATTTACGACGGTACCGCTTGCGAGATATTTTACCAATACTATTATTTTTACAGTTGTTACAACTGCACTTATGCTGCTTGTGACTATACTCGCAGCATTTGCATTTGCAAGACTTAATTTTAAGGGCAAAAATCTTGCTTTCACAATATTCTTGTCATTGATGATGATACCTAACGAATTAGTAATAATAACTAATTATGTTACGATAACTAATCTCGATATGAGAAACACATTTGCGGGTCTTATTTTGCCGTCGGTTACGTCAGTTTTTTATATTTATCTTTTAAAAGAGAATTTTGAACAGATACCGGACCAGTTATATTATGCGGCTAAGGTAGACGGAACCTCGGATATGAAATATCTTTTTAAGGTATTGCTTCCTATATGCAAGCCTACAGTTATAACGATTGCAATTTTAAAGGTTATAGAGTGTTGGAATTCATATGTATGGCCGAGACTTGTGACAGATGATGAGCTATATTTCCTTGTTTCAAACGGAATACAGGAGATTAGGGAGAATGGTTTCGGACGAGAGAACATCCCTGCGATGATGGCAGCGGTAGTTGTTATTTCAGTTCCGCTTATAATATTGTTCCTGATATTTAGAAAGAAGATAATGGCGGGCGTTTCAAGAGGAGGAACAAAGGGATGATAAGATTGTCAAAAAGAAAAATTTTGTTTCCGATTCTTGGTGCTGTTTTGGTGATGCTATTTGCTGTGGCGATGACGGGATGTCACGGCTCTGTTGATAATAAAGCGTTTGAGATACCGGAAGAGTTTGATGAAACTAAGACGTATGAGATCACTTTCTGGGCGAAAAACGACACAAATGTAACTCAGGTTGCAATTTATGAAAAGGCAATTGCCGATTTCGAAAAGATGTATCCGAATATTAAGGTTAATCTTAGATTGTATACCGATTATGGACGTATATATAATGATGTAATTACCAATATATCTACGAATACAACACCAAATGTCTGTATAACATATCCGGATCACATCGCTACTTATCTTACGGGAGAAAATAGTGTTGTTCCTTTGACAGAACTTCTGGTAGATGAGAAATATGGTCTTGGCGGAAGCGAGATTAAGTACGAGGCACCGGTGAAAGATGAAATTGTTTCGCAGTTTCTTGGTGAGTGTCTTTTCAATGAAGAATATTATGCGATTCCGTTTATGCGTTCTACAGAAGCATGCTATGTGAATAAAACATATGTAGAAGCGCTTGGTTATACATTGCCGGAGGTTCTTACATGGGATTTCGTATGGGAAGTATCGGAGGCGGCTATGAAGAAGGATGCAGAAGGAAACTTTGTTGTTAACGGACAGAAGGTTATGATTCCATTCATATATAAGTCTACTGACAATATGATGATACAGATGCTTAAGCAGAAGGACGCCGGGTATTCCAATGAGAGCGGAGAAATTTTGATTTTTAATGACACAACTAAGGAGCTTCTGTATACTATCGCTGAGCATGTAAAGAATGGAGCCTTTTCTACCTTTAAGATTTCCAGCTATCCGGCTAACTTCCTTAATGCTGGACAGTGTATTTTTGCTGTTGATTCAACGGCAGGAGCAACATGGATGGGTAGTGATGCACCACTTTCCGATATAAGTGAAGATAAATTCGTTCGTTTTGAAACTGAAGTTATGACTATTCCTCAGTTCGATACGTATAATCCTAAGATGATATCACAGGGACCATCAGTATGTATCTTTAATAAAGAAGATCCTCAGGAGGTTCTGGCTTCGTGGCTTTTTGCCCAGTATCTTTTGACTAATGAGGTACAGATAGCATATTCCAAAACGGAAGGATATGTTCCTGTAACCACAAAGGCACTGGATTCCTCGGAGTATAAGGATTATCTTTCAAGAATCGGTGAAGATAATGACGAATACTATGATATCAAAATACATGCTGCGAATATACTTCTTAACAATGTTGATAATACATTTGTTACACCGGTATTCAACGGTTCAGCATCCTTGCGTGATGCAGCAGGACAGATGATTGAGAATGTGACAAAGTCAATCCGAAGAAAAGAAGTGGTTGATGAAGCTTATATGGATGCACTTTATGAGAATATGAATTCACTTTACAGGCTTGATCAAAAGAATGATACTTCCGGTGCGAAACCGGAGCTTGGTGAAATGCCGAAGGCTTCTGTGGCACTTATCGTGACTATTATTGGAGTATGGGTTCTTATGGGAGTATATGTCCTTAAAGAAAAGCTCAAAAATAAAAAAATGAAAAAAATATAACATGGGATTGATTTATTAAATTTTTTATGTATAATTATGAATGAAAATAAAATAATGCGTTTTTAATCTTTGAACGCATAAAAAAAGGAGAGTTAAAATGAAAAAGATTTCAGTTGTTTTATTGGCAATGTTACTTTCATTAGGTTTAGTAGCATGTAACAAGGATAAGGATGACAACAAGAAAGAAGAGACTACAACAACAGTAGCAGAGCAGAAGGCTGATGTTGAGAAATCAGAAGGTGTTATGACTTATGCAGAGTATGCTGCAGCAGCTCTTGAGTCAAAGGTAGTTATCGAGGCTTATGTTCAGGACAAGCAGTCTTGGTGGGATAACAAGGTAACACTTTACGCACAGGATGCAGATGGTGCTTACTTCATGTATGAGATGGCTTGTACAGAAGAGGATTTCGCTAAGCTCGTACCTGGAACAAAGATTAAGGTTACAGGTTATAAGGCTGAGTGGTCAGGCGAAGTTGAGATTATTGATGCTACATTCGAGATTTTAGAGGGTAGCTACATTGCGAAGGCTGAAGATGTTACAGCACTTCTCGGAACAGAAGATTTAGTTAAGAAGCAGAACATGTTTGTTGCATTCAAGGATATGAAGGTAGAAGCAAGCAAGGATGCTAACGGCAATGATGTTCCTTTCCTTTACAAGTGGAATGGATCAGGCCAGGATGGTGATGACCTTTACTTTAACGTTTCTTCAAACGGCAAGACATATACATTTACAGTAGAGTCATATCTTCGTGATAAGACAACAGATGTTTATGCAGCAGTTAAGAACTTAAAGATTGGTGATACAGTAGATATGGAAGGCTTCCTCTACTGGTATGATGCACCTAATCCACATATCACAACTGTAACAGTTAAATAATTTTTTTGAAACATAGGAATCATTTCGCAAGAAATGATTCCTTTTTTCTTAATAATGCATTATAATAATTCAGGTGGGAATTTATAATGAAGGAGTAGGATTAGATGAAATTATATTCAGTAATAAAGAAGTCTGTTTTGGCTATCATGGTGCTATGTATATTTGCGTGTGTTTTTACCGGCTGTAGAACAGTCTCGGTAGTAACTATGGATGAGATGTACATAAATGATAATGGGGAACTCATACTTTCGTATTCTGACGGGAGCGAGCAGAATCTCGGAGTAGTTGTAGGAAGCGATGGCAAAGACGGAGAGGATGGCAGAGACGGAGAAGACGGAAAGGACGGCACTGGTGGGAATGTCACGATAATAGGCGGTGCTGATGATGCGACTGATTCTGTCTATGCTGTAACTCAAGGGTTACAGAGCGCGGTTGATGTGATTGCAACATTTGGCGAAGGTGAACGAGATAAACCTGATGAATATTATATTTCGCAAGGCTCGGGTGTTATATATAAGCTTGATAAAGCAACAGGAGATGCATTTATCATTACAAATTATCATGTGGTTTATGATAATGATGTTGAAGAGAATAATGGTATAAGTAAAGATATAGATATATATTTATACGGATATGAACTTGCAGGTAAGGAAATCAGCGCGGAATACGTAGGCGGCTCGATAAATTACGATATAGCAGTGCTTAGGGTTGAAGACAGTGAGCTTTTAAGAAATGCACAGGTTAAAGAGGTGACGGTAGCGGATTCTGCTTTGGCTTTGGTAGGTGAAGCGGCGATAGCCATCGGTAATCCTGAAGGTATGGGCATATCTGCAACATATGGTATAATCAGTGTTGATTCTGAATATATTACACTTGAACCGATAGACGGAAGTACCAGTATTGATTATAGGGTTATGAGAGTAGATACCCCGGTTAATTTGGGTAACAGCGGCGGAGGACTTTTTAATTCAACAGGAGAGTTAATAGGAATAGTTAATGCCAAGAGAGATAGCGTTGAGAATATGGGATATGCAATTCCATCGAATCTTGCAATTGCTGCTGCGAATAATATAATCGATAATTGCTTCGAAAAGGAATGCGATTGTGTTCAAAGAGTGCTCCTTGGAATAATGTTGCAGATAGTTGATAGCTATACAGAGTACGACGAAACAACGGGTATACTTCGAATACATGAAACAGTACAGGTTCAGTCAATAATGGATGAAGAAACAGGCAAATACCTTAAGGTTGGCGATATAGTCAAATCTGTTTCAAGAAATGGCGGAGACGCACTTGATGTTTATCGACAGTATCAGATACTTGATTTTATGCTTGATGCAAGAAAGGGAGATATAATTACGCTCAATGTATTAAGAGATGGCATGGAAGTGCCCGTAAGTATTGCAATAGAGGAAAGACATTTGAATGATTACTAATACAAAAGGTAGTTCAGCCGATGAAGGTTGAGCTACCTTTTTTTTATGTTATAGGAAAATGCGTCCTATAACATAAAAAACGCTCCGCGTGGATGCGCACTCGCGCGAAGAGGAAGTTTGCCGCAAGCGACCGCGCTCGGCGCGAGAGTTCCGCAAGCGGAACTCTTTGTTATTTTGTGGTTTGCAAAATGGCATTTACTATATCATTGTTTGATGATGGCCAAGGATAAAGGCTCTTGGTAATACCGGCAGAATCGATAAGGTCAATTGCTGTATCACTTTTTAATCTTTCACAAGCACCGCTTGCGGAATTTAATTGTTCTATGTATATTGCCTTTTCATCAGATGTATGATTTGCAAGCCATTCAGATATGTAAGCACTTACTTCGGCTGCACTGAGTGTAGTGGTACAGGAATAATCCAGTATGGTTGCACCAACAATAGCAGCTCTTAATGAGCTTCCCGAAGTTCCGGCGGCAATGTTTGTGAGTATGCTGTCAAGAATAGCCTCGAGGTTGGCGAAATCCGTAGCTTTCACAGAATTAATGGTAGTTTCGGGCTGCTGGGGTGTGACGCTTGTCGGCGCGGTAGTTGTATTAGCAGTGGTTTCGGTTGGTGCTGAAGATGTGTCTGACGGGACGTCTGCTTTGTTGCAACCTGTGAAGCCGGTAAAGCTTATGGCAAGTGTTAACGTAGTTACAATTATTGTAGATAATATATTTTTCTTCATAGATGTCGCTCCTTTGCTGATTATATTATAGTTGAGATTTTGTTCTGACTATACATATTTAAGTATACATTAATCAGATTATGATTACAAGTATGTATCGTATGAAGGATTTTGAGAGATTTTTTAGTAATGATTATTTTGGTATAAGATACACTTTTTTGTAAAAGGATAGAATAATTATGATTAAATTGACAATTTTTGTAATTGTAGGTATAATTTCTCTTGTTTATAATATAGAAAGAGGGAGTGGATTATATGACAGATTATATGATTCAAACCAATGGCCTTAATATTGCTTTTGGCGACAAACAGGTGCTTTGTGATATATCCTTTGATGTCAAAAAAAGTGAGATTTTTGGTTTTTTGGGACCGAGTGGTGCGGGTAAAACTACCACAATCAAGATTCTTACCAAACAGCTTAAGCAGACTGCAGGGGAGTGTACAGTTAATGCGGAGATAAGCGAGATTGGTATACTTAGCGATAACAGCGGTGCTTATGAAAGACTTACGGTTTACAGAAACCTTTGCTTTTTCGCTGAATTAAGTAAGACAGATAAGGCACAGGTTGAAGAAATACTTAAGAAGGTAAAACTTTGGGAGGATCGTAATAAGAAGGTTAAGGATTTGTCAAAGGGTATGAAACAAAGACTTCTCCTTGCGTGTGCGGTTATTCATTCACCGAAGCTTCTTTTCCTGGATGAGCCTACGGCAGCACTTGACCCTGCAACTACAGCAGAGATTCATGACATGTTAAGAAGTCTACAGGCTAACGGAACTACTATTTTTCTTACAACTCATAACATGGAAGAAGCAGATAAGATGTGTGACAGGGTTGCTTTCCTTAATAAGGGAGAGATAGTAGAGCTTGGTGCACCTTCCGACTTAAAACTTAAATATGCCAAAAATACAGTCGAGATTCTTTATGAAGATGGTAATGCAATTACTGTAGACAAAGATGCGGCAAGTATAGTAGCAGCTTTATCATCAGATAATTTGGCAAAAATCAGAGCCATTCATTCACATGAATCAGATTTGGCAGAAATATTCTTGAGTTTAACGGGGAGGGAATTGAAATGAGATTTTATAAAATCAAAGCATTGATAAAGCTGGGACTTGAAGACCTGACTAAGAATATGAGTGTTTTTGTTTATGTTCTTCTCCCTATAGTGTTTGCACTTTTATATTCAAATATAGATACACTTCCTAAGTCGTTTACATTTTCTATATGTATGCTTATGAATATAGCTATGCTTCCTGTGAGTCTCATGGGAACTATTGTGGCAGAAGAGAAAGAGAAGCACACGCTTAGGACACTTATGCTTAATGATGTGAAAGCGTCAGAAATATTGTTTGCAAAGGCGTCTATATGTGTACTGTTTGTAATAATTGATGATTTAATTATATTTTTCTTTACGGGACTTCCGATGGAACAGTTTGCGATATACCAGTTAATAGGACTTTTTGTAGCAGTGGCTGTAATACTTTTCGGTGCATTTGTCGGATTGTTTGCTAAGAATCAGATGTCAGCAGGACTTCTTTCGATGCCTTTTATGGTATTGTTTCTCGCACCTATGTTTACAATGATGGTTGACAATAAGGTGTTTAGTACAATTACTGACTACATACCGACAGCGGCTATGATGAACTTATTTGATTGTGTTGCGCTTGGTTCATTTGATTTCTCAAGCGTAATAAAGCCTTTCGCAGTAATAGCAGCATGGTTGGTTATAAGTATTATAATGTTTAACATTGCATATAAGAAGGTTGGAGTTGACAATTAATTATGCGATATGTAAAACCACATTACTATGATGATTTTCAATGTGCGGCTGATAAATGCCCGGATACCTGTTGCGCAGGATGGCAGATAGTTATAGATGAAGAGGCGTTGGAGAGGTATGCACACGGCAAAGGAGACTTTGCCATGCGTCTTAAGAATTCTATTGACTGGGAAGAGGAAAGCTTTTGCCAGATAAATGGTCGATGTGCTATGCTTAATGACAATAATCTATGTGATCTGGTTATTGCAAAAGGTGATGAATGGCTGTGCAAGACCTGTGCCGGTTATCCACGACATGTGGAGGAGTTTGATGGCGTAAGAGAAACATCGCTTTCCTTATCGTGCCCGGTAGTGGCAGATAATGTGTTAAGAAAACCCAATGAACGAATGAGTTTTATTGTTGAAGAAGATGAAGAGGATGACCCTCTTGCGGACGAATTCGAAGATTTTGATTTTTTGCTTTTTTCACAGCTTGAGGATGCAAGGGAAATATTGTTTGCAATAATACAAAACAGACAGCTTTCGATAGAAAAACGCATGGAATTATTGATGGAATTGGCAAAGGAGCTCCAGGAATGTCTGGATGAAGAACGCTTATTTGATATGGAGGATGTCTGTGCTAAATATGCGGGATATACAGATGAAAGTGTCGCTACGGATGAAGTGGATATGAAGTCATATATTAATGAAAACACATTTGGAAAAGCTCGAAAAGGTTTTGTGGTTTTTGGTGAATTAGAAAGACTTCGCGAAGACTGGTCAGAAGTGATTGCGTGCGCTAAAGAAGAGTTGTATTCAAAAGAATACGTAGATTATAAATCCGTACAGGAAGAATTCTATGACCAATATGTATGTAATACTATGGGCAAAGCAGAATGGGAAGCATTTGCTGAACAGATACTTATGATATTTGTATATACATATTTTTGCGGAGCTGTATATGACGATTGCATATATAGCAAGGTTGCAATGTCAGTTTTTTCGGTATTCTATATACAGGAATTTATAATGGCATTCTGGAACAGGAATAATAAGAAAATTGACATCACTGATTGTATTAAGCTAACTTACAGATATGCGAGAGAGATAGAACATTCGGATGAGAATCTTAATATGCTTGAAGAATATCTTATGGATAATATGAATTAATAAATAGTGTGGTTATCAAGATGCCGGATACAGATGAAATAGTCTGTGTCCGGCTTTTTTAGCAAAAGCTAGGAAAAAGATGTTGACAAAAATGTTACATGATGATATCATAATGATATCAAAAAGAAAGGAGTAGTTGTTATGAAAGAGATTATTTTAAAAAACAAAAAGAATGGAATGGCGATGTTATTGTTACTGTCGTTACTTTACCTTGGTTCTATAGGCCTTACGGTATGGGGAGGAATTCTGTTAGATGAAGGAACTACAGCACTTGGAGTGGCACTTCTGGTTACAGGATGCGTTTGGCTTTGTATAGGATGGGTTCCGTTTCTTGGACTTAAGGTTATCAGACCTCAGGAAGCGTTGGTTCTTACTCTTTTTGGTAAGTACATAGGTACACTTAAAGAGGATGGGTTCTATTTTGTTAACCCGTTCTGTGCAGGCGTTAATCCGGCGGCTAAGACTAGGCTTAATCAGAGCGGAATTGATGGGGTAGCTGAGAAGTCAATGAACATTAACGTTGCAGGTAGTGCTAACGCGGAGATACTTAGCAAGAAGATATCACTGAAGGCTATGACACTTAATAATAACAGGCAGAAGATTAATGATTGCCTTGGTAATCCTATTGAGATAGGAATAGCGGTTATATGGAGAGTTGTGGATACTGCTAAAGCGGTATTTGATGTAGATAACTATAAAGAATACTTATCACTTCAGTGTGATAGTGCATTAAGAGATATAGTAAGAATATATCCCTATGATGTGGCACAAGGTGTTGATACAACAGGTGACGGACAGGCAGATGAAGGAAGCCTTCGTGGCTCAAGTGAAATAGTTGCTGAGAGAATTCGTTCTGAAATTCAGAAGAAGGTTGAGACAGCAGGACTTGAAGTAATGGAAGCACGTATCACATATCTTGCTTATGCACCTGAGATAGCAGCGGTTATGCTTCAGAGACAGCAGGCATCAGCGATAATTGATGCACGTAAGATGATTGTTGACGGTGCTGTAGGAATGGTTGAAATGGCACTTGAGAGACTTAGTGAGAAGCAGGTTGTAGAACTTGACGAGGAAAGAAAGGCAGCTATGGTTTCTAATCTTTTGGTTGTACTTTGTGGCAATCATGATGCTCAACCGGTAGTTAATTCAGGAAGCTTATATTAAAAGAGGTTTTGTATGGCTGAGAAAAAACAGGTACCTTTACGTTTGTCGGAAAAATTATATGACGCTATTGCTGCATGGGCAGAAGATGATTTTCGCTCTGTTAACGGGCAGATAGAATATCTTTTGACCGAATGTGTAAGACAACGTAAGAAGAACGGAAAATATGTTTCGGATGAAATAGATGTTCCGCTGGAGTTAGATATTAAATAAAAAAATTAAAAATTATATTGCTATTATGATTATTATTTGGTAAAATGAGGCGTACTCAAAGCAGAGTAGAATTTCAAGCGTTAAGTGCCGATGGGACGGGGAGTTGCCGGTCGGACGAAAAGATATCTTGCGGTTTGGAATTCGCATCCCGCTGCTATAATCAGGATAGTAGATATATGCCTCCTGTTTGTAGCACAAACCCGGAAAGCAAAATACGTGCTTGCACAGCATTTTATTTGCCGGGCACAAGAACAACGTGAAGCTATGCTTCGAAGTGTTCGGGTGCGTAATCGAGTAGAAATCTACTCGATTAGTAAAATAAAACAGGAGGTTATTTTTATGAAAAAAAAGAAAACAACGTCTCTTAGAAGAAGAGACAAACTCACAAAACAGTTATGTGTTAATGCCGTGATAATCGCGTTATTCTTTGTTTTGGATTTCCTTGCAATCAGAATCGGCAATAACATGAAGATTACCTTTAGCGGTCTGCCGATTATCGTTAGTGCCATTTTTTATGGTCCGGTAGCAGGAATGGCGGTAGGCTTTATCGGTGCACTTCTCGGACAGATGGCTACATATGGAATAGGACTTACTACTATATTCTGGATATTGCCCGCAGCAGTCAGAGGTCTTGTGGTTGGATTGTTTGCTGTGTGTCTGAAGAAAAAGGGCATTATGTATGATGTAAAGTTTACAAATATTTTTAAGGCTCCCAAAACGACTAAACGTGGACTTTACAGATGGTTTTATGACAGTGTTGTATGGAAGGCAAAGATATATCCGATGCTTACGATGACTGTGCTTGTATCATCGCTTATTGTTACTGCACTTAATACAATTTTCTTATATCCTGCGAGTAAAATAGACGGATATTATCATGAAGGTCTTATAACCGCAACCTTGGTTTGGAGAATAATTAACAGTATAATAACCGCATTTATATACGTCATAATTATTCCGAAATTATTGTCCGGTCTTAATAAAGCATTGAAAAAATAGTAAGTCGATAATTGTATTACTTTATTAAGTGAAATTGATTTGAATTTATCATATTTTTATATTCTCTCTGCTTGACTTTTTTAGAATGAAATGAGATAATAAATTGAAATTTTATTTTAGGAGGAAATTCAATGGCAACAAAAGCATATTATCCGATTAGTGAAATCGGTGCCGGCAAAGTTGGCTTCAGCAGAACACGTTCAATTATTGAAGCAGCTTTCTATGGCAATAATGTAGTTAAGGTTAATACTTTAAAGGAAGCTTATGAATTAGCTAAGAATTCACCGGGAACAATCGTTACAGATATGCCTGTAAAAGATGGTGAGACATTTGGTCTTGAGAAAGACGCTAAGGTTTTATTATTTAATGATGGTGCAGTAACAGGACGTTACGCAACAGCTCGTCGTATCAAGGGTGAGCCTGGTGTTGATGAGGTTAAGCTTGATAAGGTTGTTATGGATGCTATATATGAGACAAGATGGAAGACAATGTATCATGCAGAGTGCTACGTTGGTCTTGATCCTGAGTTCATGGTTAAGGCACATCTTCTTATTCCGGAAGGAGAAGAGAACCTTCTTTACAACTGGATGATTAACTTCCAGTATATGTCTGACGAGTACGTTAAGATGTACAAGAACTCTAAGATGGTTGGAGATGGCAAAGAAGCTGATATCTATATTTTCTCAGATCCACAGTGGGTACCTGGAAACAGACCTGATGTTGATTACAGCTGCTTAAGCGATCCTTTAACACTTTGCTATTTCGATACTAACGAGAACTGTGCAGCTATCCTTGGTATGAAGTACTTCGGAGAGCACAAGAAGGGTACATTAACAATGGCTTGGGCTATTGCTAACAGAAATGGTTACGCTTCTTGCCACGGTGGACAGAAAGAGTACATCCTTGCAGATGGTTCTAAGTATGTTGCATCTGTTTACGGATTATCAGGCTCAGGTAAGTCAACATTAACACATGCTAAGCATGGTGGTAAGTATGACATTAAGGTTCTTCATGATGATGCTTTCATTATCAACACAGATACATGTGCATCTATCGCATTAGAGCCTACATATTTCGATAAGACAGCAGATTATCCTACAGGATGTCCTGATAATGAATACTTATTATCAGCTCAGAACTGCTCATGTACATTAGATGAGAACGGCAAGATTCAGTTAGTAACTGAGGATATCAGAAATGGTAACGGCCGTGCTATTAAGTCTAAATTATGGTCACCTAACCGTGTAGATAAGATTGATGCTCCTGTTAACGCTATCTTCTGGATTATGAAGGACCCTGTTCTTCCTCCTGTAGTTAAGTTAAGCGGTGCAGCTTTAGCATCAGTTATGGGTGCTACACTTGCTACTAAGACATCAACAGCTGAGCGTGTTGCAGCAGGTACAGACCTTAATGCAATTCGTATCGTTCCTTATGCTAACCCATTCAGAACATATCCATTAGTTAACGACTATGATAAGTTCAAGAAGTTAGTTGCTGAGAAGAATGTAGATTGCTACATTGTTAACACAGGTGACTTCATGGGAACAAAGGTTAAGCCGGCTGATACACTCGGAATCTTAGAGACTATCGTTGAAGGTAAGGCTAAGTTCGAGCAGTGGGGACCTTTCTCAGATATCGAGATTATGAACGACTGGTCAGGTAAGACAGCTGATTTCACACCTGATTTCAAGGATGCTTCATATGTTGAGGCACTTGTTAGCTCAATGGCTACACGTGTTAAGGCAGTAGAAGATTTCGCAACTAAGAAAGAGGGTTACGACAAGCTTCCTGATGAGGCACTTGATGCATTAAAGAAACTTCTTGAAGAAGCTAAGAATGTGAAATAGTTCAGAACCAAGCAGAATTATAAAGAGCATGTGATAAGTGCTTGCACTTAATCACATGCTCTTTTAATTCTATTTTCCTATTGATTATTTTCTGATGTGGCAGTATAATTAAGTCATACAAAAGAAACCTGGAATGTTCGATACTCTTGTATGTTTTGAACCTACATTTTCATTTACGGGATTCCTATATTGTCGTTCATGATGTCAGGCCTCCTTTTGAGTGGAAGGCAGATTGACGATTGCGGTTACCCACCTAGCTTAGCTAGGAGTCAAAATAACAAGAACCGGCATTTTGGGAAACTACGAAAGAGTAGAGGTAGCCTTTATGGCTGCCTTTTTTGTGTTATAGGAAAGTGCGTCCTATAACATAAAAAAACGCTCCGCGTGGATGCGCACTCGCGCGAAGAGGAAGTATGTCGCAAGCGACCGCGCTCGGCGCGAGAGTTCCGCAAGCGGAACTCTTTATTCTGTTATAGCATGCCTTGATTCATTTTTGTCGGACGACATACATATACTTAAGAGCCTATGAATGATGAGGTTTTTTGATGGCGAGAATATGTATGGAGGATATGATATGAGAGACAAGAATAGAAATAACGGATATACTTTGATAATAATTATGGCGGTAGTTTTCCTGGGACTTATGTATTGCTGGTGGCAAGGAGAAAAAGAAGATTTTGAAACTGAAGAAGAACAACCACCTGTTGAAGAAATATATAGAAATGTATGGATATCCGATGCCGCTGAAGGGCGCATACGGGTTTGTAAAGAAGGACGTGCTTATGAGTTTGCTATACACGATAGTGTGAATATTGCGGAAAAATTTGCGGATATTACTGTAACGGAAGATGTGGTTACGCATATTGCTCTTAAAGAAGAGGAAATATCAGGCAAAATAATTGCTATAAATGAAGATTCTATTGTTATAGAGGGATATGGAAATGTCGCTTTGGCGAAAGACGTTGCTGTTATAGAAAAAGATAATGAACTTAAATTTTTGACGATGAAAGATGTTATTGTTGGATGTGATTCTGCAAGAATTGTTGTGGGCGATGGATGCGTATGCGGAATCATTATTGAGGAGCAATATGATGTTCAAAATATAAGAGTGTTGATTATGACTGATAATTATTATGATTTATATCATGATGAAGTGGCTGTAACTGCTGCGACAGGATATGAAGTGAAAATCGGAAATGCAGTTGAGTACTATGGCGTTTATGAAAAGAAAACTATATCTGCCGAAGATTTTGGGGATGAAGACAGGATATATATTGCTGCAAAAGATGAAGGTAAAATAGAACTTGCCTCGTTGAAAAGAAGCGGAGGGGCACCATCTTATAGGGGAATAATTGAGCTTGTATTAACAGATAAAGGGATATTGGTTATAAATGAACTTGGGCTTGAAGAATACTTGTATGCGGTGTTGCCGAGTGAAATGCCGGCAAACTATGGTGTGGAAGCAATGAAAGCACAGGCAGTATGCGCCAGAAGTTATGCATATAAGCAGATTCTTGATAATAAACTGGGGTATTTGGGAGCACATGTAAATGATAGTTCCCAGTACCAGGTGTATAACAATATGGGAGAAAATAAAGTCGCTATAGAGGCGGTTAATGCAACGAAGGGGCAGATACTTGTACATGAGGATGAAATTGTTGAGGCATATTATTTTTCTACTTCATGCGGCCACACTACGGATGCGGATATATGGGGGAATAGTCTCGGATATATAAAAGGAAAATTGACAGATGGAAGTAATCTTCAGATGCTACTTGATACAGAAGAAAAGTTTGCTGAATTTATTAAAAACAAGGATTTTAAAAGCTACGATATGGTACATGAGTGGTATAGGTGGGAAGTTGATTTTACATTTGACAGGCTTACGGATAATATAAGGAGTGCAGGCCTTTATAAGAACGTCGGAGAGGTAAAAGAAATAGAAATTATTGAAAGAAAAACAGGAGGCATTGTTAATAAAATAAGAGTTACCGGAAACTCGGGGAGCATAATAGTGGAGGATCAAAATACCATTCGAAGACTATTGAATCCGAATGGACTTGATATTGTTAGGATGGATAAAACGATAGTTGATAATTTTACACTGCTTCCGAGCGCATATTTCACCCTTGAACCATTGTATCAGGAGGGGGCAGTTTGTGGATATCGTTTGTACGGAGGTGGCTTTGGACATGGAGTTGGCATGAGCCAGAAAGGCGCCAAAACCATGACAGATATAGGGATGAAATATGATGAGATACTTAGATATTATTATGACGAAATAACGATTAGAAACTGCTATTCGGACATAGGAAAATAGGTCTATATTCGCATGGTTTCGTTGACAATAAACGACATTATTCTTTATAATAATAGAGGATAATTGTGTCCACTTACATGTCAACATGGGGAGGAATTTGTTTTGAAGAAACATGCGAAGTGTAAGCTGCGATTTTTGAATATATTTGGAATAGCTTTAATAGCGGTCACTATTTATTTGATTGCAGGTAATAATGTAACAAGGGCGGCTGCCAAGAAAGCAACGATATCCGGTTGTCCAAGTACCACCATATATAAGACACCCGATAAGAATGAAGGTTATGTAACTACATCAAATGGAAGTACCATTATTCTTCCGAGTGGATATGAGGTTTTGATTCTGGATGAAACAACTTTTGACGGTAATGCATTATATCAGATATCATTTGTGTATAATACAGACGAGACGTATACAGGATATATATATAAGAAGTATGTAAAACCATATGCGGCAACAGGCGTTATGAGTGATGCTGAATTTGAACAGTATCTTGCTAATCAGGGGTTCCCGGAATCGTATAAAACTTATCTTAGGGCTATACATGAACAGCATCCTTTGTGGGTTTTTGAAGCGCAGCATACTAATCTTGATTGGGCTGCTTCTGTAGCGGCGGAAAGTGTTCCGGGAAAGAATCTCATTCCTAATACATCGCCTACATCATGGAAATCCATGGAAAGCGGAGCTTATAATTCTGCAACTAATACATGGGTGGTTTTTGACGGAAGTACATGGGTGACTGCATCTAAGGATCTTATTGCATATTATATGGACCCGCGTAATTTCCTTAATGATGTAAATATATTCCAATTTGAAGTTTTGTCATATGATGCATCTTATCAGACGGCGGAAGGAATAGAAACTATCTTAGACAGAAGCTTTATGGATTGCTCGTATGTTGATACGGATGGATGGGCTGCTACATATGCAGAGGCATTCATATATGCTGCTGAACAATCCGGAGTTAGCCCGTACCATTTGGCATCACGTGCACTCCAGGAAGTCGGATATAACGGAAGCAGTAGTGTGACAGGAACAGTCGCAGGTTATGAAGGGATTTTTAATTTTTACAATATAGGAGCAACGAGCTCCAGCAACCCGGTTATTAACGGGCTTGAATTTGCAAAACAGTATAACGGAGATTACTTTTTGCCTTGGAATACCAAATGGAAAGCGATAGCCGGCGGTGCGATATATCTCGGTAAGAGATATATTAATGTTGGACAGGATACCCTTTATTTGCAGAAATTCAATGTTCAGGGGACTAATCCTTATAATCATCAGTATATGACGAATGTTCAGGCACCAAGTGCAGAGGCAGGACGACTTGCAGATGCATATGCTACGAGCCTTGATAGAGCGATAGTTTTCAAAATACCGGTTTATCGTAATATGCCGGAAGCCAATGCAGAACTTCCGACAGATACGGGAATACAGATAGAAAGTAGTGCACTTTCATTTATTGAAGTTGAAGGATATACACTTACACCGGCATTTAGTAGTGATATATACGAATATTCAGTATCACTTCCGGAGGGAGTGTATGGTGTAAATATTAATGCAGCTGCACTTTCGCAGAGTGCAACGATAGACGGAACCGGTTTTGCTAAGTTGGAGGATGGAGATAATCTTGTTCAGATCACGGTATCCACATCAAGTGGCAAGACATCTACATACAAGGTTAAGTTATCTGTGCCATATGGTAATTATACGATACGTGGTGAGCAGTATGCTGTAGATGCGGATTCGTTTGTTTTACAAAAGATTAAGTCAGCTGATGGTACCTCTTCGACATATATGTATGGCTTCGAAGTTGGAGAAAGCGTCGCAGCTGCTTTGGGTAAAATGAAGCCTATGAACTGTACACTTAGAATCGTTAATAGTGACAGGACTAAGAATGATGGAATTGTTGCTACAGGAAATATTTTACAGATATGTACCAATGATGGCTCGGAAGTATTGCAGGAGATATTATTGGTTGTCTTTGGAGATACAAGTGGTGACGGAATAATAGACGGCAAGGATATGCTTTATATGTACAGACACATATTAGGAATTGCAACACTTGACAGCGCATATGCGGAAGCAGGAGATGTAAGATGGGATACTCTTAATCAGGATGCGCAAGGAGCGAAGACTTCAGATATTACAGGTGTCGATATGCTTTATGTACAGAGACACTTGCTCGGAATAAGTAGTATAAGTCAAAAATAGCGAAAGGATGAGAATTATGAGAAACTTAAAATTTAAAAGCTTGTTGACCATTGCTGCATCGGTTCTTATGATGTTTGCATGCATGATTATGGTACATGCGGCAAGTGGTTCCGTAACCTTTGGTTCAACATCATATACAGTAACAGCGGGAGAAGAGTTTAATATTGGTGTATATGTTAAGAGTGATGTCAATGTCGCAGCGTATACATTCAATCTTGAATATGATGCTTCTAAGATGCAATATGTTTCAGGTGCTGATTCTGCAGTAAGCGGTAAGCTTTCATTTGCAGGATATCCTAACAGCAATTATAAGAAATACTGGCTTACTTTTAAGGCTTTAGAGTCCGGTGAATGTACTATTAAGATAACTAATCCTTATCTCGGACCTTCAGATACGGCACACGGAGACAGCCTTACAGTTAGTAAAACAGGTAATTCGCCTATAACAATCAAGACCGGTTCTTCAACGGGTGCTACAGGAAGCTGTGATTTACAATCAATCTGGATTGAAGAGACAGGCTTTTATGGTTTTTCAGCGAACAAGACTGAGTATGATATTACTGTTGATAATGAAATCGATTATTTAACAGTATCAGCGAAAGCAGCTAATGCTAGCTCTACTGTTGAAATATCGGATGCAAAGCTTAAAGTAGGAACTAACTATATTTATATTACGGTTAAGGATCAGAATGGCGGAAGTAAGAAATATACAGTAATAGTAAGAAGAAAACAGGCAACAACAACACCTACACAGCCTACTGAGCCTACAACTACGCTGCCGAACGATGAAACCACTCCGTCACAGCCGGAATCCACTACTCCGGCAGGTGTTGATACAGCAGTAAGCTTGTATTCATATAATGATACACCATTATATTTTTGCTCAAGCTTTGATGGAATTGCTATTCCGGCAGGTTTTTCACAGGTTGGACTTAGAATTAATGATTATGAAGTGAATGCGCTTACAGATGCTTCTGTATCTACTATCCTTTTCTATATGGCTGATGCAAACGGAGAGGATGCAGCATTATATGTATATGAAACTACAAAAGACTCCATATACCCGTACGTTGAGATAAAAAATTCTGATTTTACATATATATTAGACGGAGGTGAAGAGCCTGTTGTTCCGGCAGGATATGAGAAATGCATTACCGATGAATTGACAGGTTCAGCACAGGTGGTTTGGTATTCAGAAGCTACACCTGATTTCTATCTCATTTATGCATCTTGCAATGGCGGAGATTCAGCTTTGTATCAGTACGATGTTAAAGAGAAGACTATCCAGAGATTTAACGGTATGACAGGAACCGGAACTTCAACAGGTGACAATGCAGGTGTTACAGCATCTCCTGATGTTGACAAATTGAATGCTGAGATAGCCAAATTGAAGAATCAGAACAAGTCTGAAATGAAAATATGGATTATAATTGTAATCGTGCTTGCACTTTTGTGCGTTGCTTTATTAGCAGGAATTATCATTATTCTTAATCGTTATCGTGAGAAAATGGAATATGCTCCATATGAAGAAGATGGCGATTATTATGATGATTATGAAGAGGATAACGCTGAAGATTACGATGAAGAACCGGCAACAGAGAAAAAGACATCATTCTTTAATTTTAGTAAACCGGCTGCAGAAGAAGAGCAGGAAGAAGATGATGATGAAATAGAGGATGACGACTTTACATTTTTATAATAAGTAAAACTAATTATGGACCGATAGAGTGTAAACAGTACTTTATCGGTTCATTTTTATTTGTGGCTAAAGGTTGATTTATGATAGTGTATTTGGTATACTGTAATGGAGTTTGTTATATTTAGAATATAACAATTATAACTTCTTAAGAGGTGATGATATTGTTTTGGATCGATTTTGATAGCGAAGAAGCTTTGTATATGCAGTTGCGTAATCAGGTTATACTAGCTATAGCGATGGAAGAAGTGCGAGAAGGTGATGCTTTACCCTCAGTCAGACAGCTTGCGGATGACATAGGTATTAATATGCATACAGTTAATAAAGCATATGCGGTCCTGAAACAGGAAGGTTTTCTTAAGTTAGACAGAAGACATGGTGCGGTAATTGCACTTGATGTGGACAAGATAAGAGCTCTTGAAGAGCTGGAGGGAGATATGAAGGTTGTGCTTGCAAAGGCGATATGTAAGGATATATCAAGAGAAGAAGCACATGCCTTGGTAGACAGAATTTATGATGGTTATAGGAGGATTCGCTAAATGCAGAGAAAGTTTACAGCACAGGCACAAAGAGTGATTAACCAGGCGAAAACTGTAGCGAAAGCACTTACGAATAACAGTTACATCGGAACAGAACACATTCTGCTGGGATTGTTAAAAGTTAAGAATTCAGTAGCTTCAGCGGTATTGACAGCCAACGGAGTTACAGAAGATAAGATAATGGATATGATAGAGAAGTTGATTGCGCCAACAGATAAGAATGTTTTGGTAGCGGATAACGGAGATTATTCTTTTCATGCCCAAAATGTTATGGAAGCAAGCGAAAGTGAAGCGGAACGTTTTGGGATGGAAGCAATCGGTACAGAACATATTTTGATTGCAATTTTAAAGAATTCCACATGCGTAGCGGTAAGGCTTATGAATACAATGGGAATTAATCTTCAAAAGGTATATGGAGACATTATGTCAGCCATGGGTGAAGATGTTAAGAAACATAAAGATGATTTGTTGGCTGCGAAGTCGGCGAGAAAGCAGGGGCATGGGACACCGACTCTTGAGCAGTTTAGTAGAGATCTTACTATGCTTGCAGCTAAAGGTGAGCTTGATCCTGTTATAGGCAGAGATACGGAGATAGCGCGTGTTATCCAGATAATAAGCAGAAGAACCAAGAATAATCCTTGCCTCGTTGGAGAGCCGGGAGTAGGTAAGACGGCTATTGTTGAAGGTATCGCAAGAAGGATTGTTGAGGGGAAAGTACCCGACACAATAAAAGGAAAACGACTTCTTACACTTGATTTGTCAGGAATGGTGGCAGGTTCTAAGTACAGAGGAGAATTTGAAGAGAGAATTAAGAAGGTTATCTCAGAGGTTATTGCTGACGGTAAGGTAATACTCTTCTTAGATGAGATTCATACAATAATAGGTGCAGGCGGTGCGGAGGGTGCCATTGATGCGGCTAATATTTTAAAACCCTCACTTGCAAGAGGAGAGATACAGATAATTGGAGCTACGACGATAACCGAGTATCGCAAGCATTTTGAGAAGGACGCAGCACTCGAACGACGTTTTCAACCGGTTACAGTTGAGGAACCTACAGAGTCAGAGGCTATAGATATACTGTTTGGTATAAAAGAAAAATATGAGAATCATCATAATGTTACAATCTCAGACGAAGCAATAAATGCGGCAGTTAAGATGTCCAGCCGATATGTGAATGGCAGATATCTTCCGGATAAGGCTATTGATATAATAGATGAGGCTGCATCTAAGATGAAGATTATGAAGGGCTTAGGCACAGAGGCTTTGGATAAGGTGAGAGGTGAGATAAAGAGCCTTGAAGAAGCTAAAGAACATGCCATTATCAACGGTCAATATGAGGAAGTATCCGAAATTAATGTCAAGTTGCAGGATGCAGAGAAACGATTAGCACGAATCGAGGCAAGAAGCAGTAAGAATAGTACCAAGAGTAAACTCGTACTTGATGAAAATTCAATTGCTGAAATCGTGTCCGATTGGACGAAGATTCCGGTGAAACGTCTTGGAGAGGAAGAGAAAGAAAGGCTTAGGAAGCTTGAGGAGATTCTGCATGAGAGAGTAAAAGGACAGGATGAAGCGATAGTGGCAGTGTCTAAAGCGATAAGGCGAGGCAGACTTGGAATCAAAGACCCTAAGAAACCGATAGGCTCATTCCTTTTCCTCGGACCAACAGGTGTTGGTAAAACCGAGCTTTGCAAGAGCCTTGCAGAGGCTCTCTTTGGAACAGAGAAGTCTATTATAAGACTTGATATGTCCGAATATATGGAGAAACACAGCGTATCTAAGATGATAGGTTCACCGCCCGGATATGTAGGGTTTGAAGATGGAGGTCAGCTTAGTGAAAAGGTTAGGCAGAATCCTTACTCGATTATTCTGTTTGACGAAATAGAAAAGGCTCATCCGGATGTATTTAATGTTCTTCTTCAGATACTTGATGATGGACATGTAACAGATTCGCAAGGGCGCAGAATTGATTTCAAGAATACTGTTATTATAATGACATCGAATGCCGGAGCGGAAAATATAGTTTCACCAAAGAAGCTGGGCTTTGCCGGGGCTTCCGATGAGAAACAGGACTATGAGAGAATGAAAAACAAGGTTATGGATGAAGTGAAACGAATGTTTAAACCGGAATTTCTTAATCGTATTGATGAGATTATGGTATTTCATTCACTTAATAAGGGTCACATATCTGATATTGTTAAGCTTATGCTTGGTGAACTTGAAAAGCGTCTTATAGAGCAATTTGCAATGAATATTTCTTTGGATGATAAAGCGTTAGAATTCCTTGTTGATAAAGGGTATGACGAGAAATATGGAGCAAGACCTCTAAAGAGAGCTATTCAGAAACATGTAGAAGACAGGGTGGCTGAGGATATCCTTGACGGAAAGATTGAAAATGGGGATTCCATAGTTTTAACAGTAGAGTCAGGTGAAATAAGTATTTCGGTAAAAGAAAAATAATCTACTGGAAAAAATAAAAGAAATATGCTAATATTAAGTAAGAATTTCGATATTTATTTTCACAGCTTTAGGAGGACAAAAGTATGCCGATAATTAATGAACTTATTAAGGCGGAAGGAAACAAGAGTATAAGCTTCGGAAATTACGAACTTACTACCAAATCAAAAGTAGATGGTTACGAGATGGATGGAGATATCTATAAGGTAAAGACGTTTAACGAGATAACCAAGTTAGAGAAGAATGGTTTATTTGTTTACGAATCTGTGCCGGGAACAGCTGTTAGCGGATTAAGAGTTACTGATAGCGGAATGATATTTAATGTTGAGGGAATTGAACCTACACAGATTACGGTTGAACTTGCACCGGATACAGAATACAGTGTTTATATTGATGATGCTAAGGCAGGCGATATGAAGACTAACTTAAGCGGTAAGCTTGTTATAAGCATGGAGCTTGGTAACGGAGCTGCTGCTGATGTACGTATAGAGAAGCTTTAAGAATGTGAGCATAGCTTAGATTAATAATCAGGCTATGCTTGCTTTGCATATAAAGACAAAATTGTTAATTTAATAACATGAGAAGGGTGAAGAATGGCAAAAGAAAAGAGAATTACATTTTTTTGCAAAGAGTGTGGACATGAATCGGCTAAATGGCTGGGGCAATGTCCCGGATGTAGGGAATGGAATACATTTGTTGAGATGGAGTTGAGTAACTCAGGGAAGACAACCGGCACAAGGAAAAGTACTTCGGGAATAAAAGGCATTCAGGAAGAACCGGTCAAGCTTTCTGATATAAGAGCAGATAATGAGGATAGAATTTCGACAGAGATGTCCGAGTTTGACAGAGTACTTGGCGGAGGCATAGTTAAAGGTTCAATGGTGCTTGTCGGAGGTGATCCGGGAATAGGTAAATCAACGTTGCTTTTGCAGATGTGCAGACATCTTGCCAAGTCTAAGAATGTCTTATATATATCAGGAGAGGAATCGCTTAAGCAAATCAAATTAAGAGCAGATAGAATAGGCGATTTTACCGAGAAGTTTTCACTTTATTGTGAAACTAATCTTGATAATATAGAAGAGATAATAAATAAAACGCTTCCGGATATAGTAATAATAGATTCGATTCAGACTATGTATAAGGAAGAAGTTGCCGCAGCTCCCGGAAGTGTAGGACAGGTAAGAGAATCAACCTTTGCACTTTTGCAATTAGCCAAAGGTAAAGGCATAGCAGTATTCATTGTTGGGCATGTTACAAAAGAAGGAATGGTTGCCGGTCCAAGAATGCTTGAGCATATGGTGGATACCGTGCTTTATTTTGAGGGAGAGAGACATGCATCCTACAGAGTGCTGAGAGGTGTGAAGAATCGTTTTGGCTCAACCAATGAAATAGGTGTTTTCGAAATGCAGGAATGTGGATTAGTGGAAGTGACTAACCCGTCGGAATATATGCTCGCCGGAATGCCGCAGGATGCATCAGGCTCAGTTGTAACATGTGCCATAGAGGGAACAAGGCCGATGCTTCTTGAGATACAAGCACTGGTATGCAGAACTAATTTTGGTATGCCAAGAAGAACAGCAGCAGGTATTGATTACAATAGGGTAAATCTTCTCATGGCAGTTCTCGAAAAACGCTTAGGTTTTCAGCTTTCGGAATGTGATGCATATGTTAATGTCACCGGCGGTATGAAGATGAATGAACCGGCAATGGACCTGGGAATTGTCATGGCGATTATTTCAAGCTATAAGGACATGGCGTTGCCTGAAAAAGCTATCGTGTTTGGGGAAATTGGACTTACGGGTGAAGTCAGAGGAATCCCTAAAGTACAACAACGTATAGCCGAAGCTGAGAGGCTTGGATACAAATTATGTATTGTACCGAGAGTTAATATTTCAACTTTGTCAGATAAAACAAAGATAAAAGTAATCGGAGTTACAAATGTTAAAGAAGCAGTAGACGTATTGCTTAAGAATAATTATTAATAGAGATAGTTTCGCAAATGCTTAATTAACAAATAGAATATGAGGAGAATTTATATGAAGAAGATTAGAAACATTATTGTCGGACAATCAGGTGGACCTACAACAGTAATTAATTCAAGCTTGGCAGGTGTGTACAGAACCGCTAAAGTAAATGGAGTGGAGAATGTATACGGTATGCGTCATGGAATTCAAGGACTTTTGGAAGAAAAAAATGTTAATATGTGTGATTACATTAAGGGCGAATTGGAAATTGAGTTGTTAAAAAGAACTCCGTCATCATATCTTGGTTCATGTAGATATAAATTGCCTAAATATACAGAGGATGTTTCAGTATATGAGAAGATTTTTGGAATACTAAATAAGCTTGAGATAGATGCTTTCTTCTATATCGGCGGAAACGATTCTATGGATACTATAGCTAAACTTTCGGCATATGCGACTACAATCGACAGTCCTATAAGATTTATTGGTGTTCCAAAAACTATTGATAATGACCTTGCGGTTACAGATCATACACCGGGCTTTGGCAGCGCGGCTAAGTTTATTGCTTCAACAGTGAAAGAGTTAATGCTCGATGGACTTGTATATGACACCAGTAGTGTAACGGTTCTTGAGATAATGGGACGTAATGCCGGATGGCTTACTGCTGCATCAGCACTGGCGAGAGGTGAGGATTGTACAGGACCGGATGTTATTCTTCTTCCGGAAGTGCCTGTTAACCTTGATGAAGTGGTAGAGAAGGTTAATAATATACAGAAAACAAAGAAAAGTGTAATAATTGCAATCTCAGAAGGTGCCAAGATGTCTGATGGAAGGTATGTTTGTGAACTTGTTACTGCAGATACAAGGGTAGATGCATTTGGACACAAAGCACTTACAGGTGCAGGAAGATGTATGGCAGATAAGATTGCGCATGATTTGAAGTGTAAAACAAGAGCGGTTGAATTTAGTACTATACAAAGATGTGCAGCTCATATTTTATCAAGAGTGGATATGACAGAAGCTTTTCAGGTGGGAGCATCAGCGTTTAATGAGGCGGCAGCAGGGAATACCGGTAAGATGATAACATTAGAGAGACGTTCTTCTGAACCATATATCTGTGTTACAGGTTCGCATGATGTACAGCTGATTGCTAATCTTGAGAAGAAAGTTCCTGTGGAATGGATTAATAAAGATGAGTTCTGGGTTAATGATGAATTTATAAGATATGCCAGACCACTTATTCAGGCAGAATTATATCCATTTATGATTGATGGCGTACCGAAGCATATTGTGTTGCCTTGTTAACCTTTTGACCTTTATTAACCTTTTGACCTTTATTAACCTTTTGACCCTGACAGATATCACGAAGTGCTTCGTTGCTAAAGCAACTTGCGCAATTCTACAAATATTCGGAATTCGCAGATTTACTGCGTAAATCGCTACTTCCTCATATTTGGCGGGTCCCAAGGTAAAAAGCCCTATCATGCAAGCATGAACGTCTTTTTGACCTTTTGACCCTGATATCATACAAATTGCATGAATTGAATATATAGTTTTAAATGTTGAAAACAATTCAAAAAACTTGTTGACAGAATTGAACTTAAGTGCTATACTGAAATTCCATTCACGAGAATGGTAACAGAATAGCACTTTTGTTTTCGACAAAATACTTAAAAAAAGTAAAAAAACTTGTTGACAAACAGTAAAGGATATGATATTCTTAATAAGCTGTCGCTGAAACAGCGACGCAGAATGAACCTTGATAATTGAACAGTATAAACCAACCCGAAAGTTCTAAAAAAACAAAACATTCAGGTTTGGCTGAATGTTTTTTGTGAACTAATTAGCAGGATATTTGCGTAGCAAATGCCTGCAGTAACAAACCAAACAGTAAAAAAGGAAACGGAAATTTCGAATAAAATTTCCGCAGAGCACGAAATTTGCAATGCAAATTATCGTGCAAGGCCAGTTTTTTCTGGCAAGGACAAAACTTTAACATGAGAGT
>JAFTJD010000049.1 GCA_017456585.1 Lachnospiraceae bacterium | reverse complement strand
TCTCTTCTCCAGCCTCTGCTTTTGGTTTAGCTTCCCTTGTTTCTCATTTCGTGAACCATTCCCGCCCCTTCGCCAGTCTCTGCTTTTGGTTTAGCTTATGTTTAGCTTCCACCAGACACCAAAAGGGCAGATGTTTAAAAGCATCTGCCCTTTTGGTGTCTATATAATGTTATGAACGTAGCTTCATCAACCATTGCCTACGCCTGTCAAATACCACTTTCCGTTGTATCTTACGGCGTAGAAACCTACGCTGTTGGTCTTATAGCCTTCGTACTCGCCTGTACCCTCATCCCAGCTTCCTGCGAGAACCATATTATCGGCATTTACCGCATAATGCACATCGAATCTAAGTATATCAGCGGTAATCTCACCTATTAAGGTTTCAGGGTCGCTATCTTCCTCGCCATAGCTTTCAAGTGAAATAACCTTAAGCTCGTCAAAATAATTCTCACTAATCTTAGGAAGTGATGCACTATATACTCTATATGCTTCAAGCATATCCAGGGCAAGCTCCTCCCTTGATTTATTAGGATCATCTTCTATGATTATGTTACTTTCCCATTCGTCTCTGTTTCCCATAATGGATATGCATACGTCAGAGAACTCCATGTACTCAGGTTTAACCTCCTTGGCATCTCCGATATACGAGTTAAACCACTCTTTATATTCTTTCGTATCCATTGTGAGTAGATACTCCTGGTCTTCATTCTTTGTAACATAATATATTATGCCATCTCCGTCTGTATCTGCCGATGCAGGAAAACCTTCACTTTCGTATGATTTATCCCAAGCATCTACCGTCGCAACAGAGACATATTTATCAGTAAGCACATCATAGCTATACAAATGATAAGGCCAGAATTCCTCTAACATAGGCGCTCTGCCATGATTATGTGATGCATATGCAACTATTATTCCGTTGTCAAATATACGCGTAAACGGATATTCCGAAAATTCTTCACGTACCCCCGCGGTAACATAATTGTAGTCATATATTTTTTGCACCATTCCCGCATTGTAGGTTGTAACGTAATTGATAATCAACTCGTCTACCTCATCCCCGTCTATATCATATATTGCGAAGGTGTTTTCAGACATATCACTACCCTCGATAAAGTCATAGTTCTCGTCATTCGGGAATCTGTGATGATTGTATATGTTTCGCACTACCTTCATGTATGCAGACTCTCTGTTTCTAAGATTCGCCACCTCATCCGTATTATATATCTCGTTCATGGTAAATCCTTCATAAGATCCCTTAAGCATCTCTCGTATCGCTTTATAATTTGCATCATCAAGCTCGGACATCTCTCTCCATTCAAAATTTACCCCATACACATCTGCGCAGCCAAATGTATGCTCTGGCATCTCAACGAACATTTTCTCTGATATCTCCGTTCCATATGCATTTTGATATACAACAGAACTATCTTCAGCCGTGTAATACTGAATTTCTTTTGCAAGAGGAACTACCTCTATCTTACCATCAACAAGATACATTGCATTCTGAATGATATGATATTCTCCCATGCTAAGCTTATTAAGGTCGTAAACGAGATAAAAATTTATTTTTCTCTCCCAATCATAATACATCTCTACATATGGCTCTATCACATCAGGTTGAGAATTGCCTTCAACGAAATTCGTCTCGCACTCAACCAGCCCGTCATACTGCTCATTCACTTCGTAAAACTTACTATATGTAAAGTATCCGGTACCGCCCATATTCGAAGCAATGAGTTCAAGTCGGCCGTTGCCGTCAAGATCAGTCACGGCATATGAATACACTTCGTTGGCATAATCAGGGCTAAGCTTCCACATATCCATATTCTGCTCGATAAGGATTATCTGATCATCTATTGACGTTTTATCACCCGTTGCTATAATTGCTTCAGTATCAATAGGACCTTTTCCATACCTCGCGCTAAGAAGTGCCGGTTCTATCTCTTTTCTTACCAAATTATAATAGTTGAAGTATTCCCAATTGAGAGTCTGCACATCAGACGCAAACCACATCACATATACATATTCATCAGGATATACAAGAGAATCATCATGCTTCTCAAGTAATTCAGAGAATGAATCGATTCCTCCTAAATACGAATCTCCCGTCTCATCGACAAACTTGTATTCCGTATACTCATTCTCGATTCCTTCAAGCTTACATACCTGTTCCCATACATCACAGAAAGCCTTATTTACTGAATTCTGCACATCGGAACCACCCACCAGCTTCGTTGGTACTATAGCATACGCCAATGTCATGATAGCTTCCTTCATGCTCAGCTTACTTGCTGTTCCGATATGTGCGTATTCACATGACACTTTATTATCTTTCTCGATATATAAAGCACCTGCATCGCCTTTATTATATATAGTGAAGCCATCCTCGTTAATACTATATCTTATATGATCTGCTATGCTTTCCGGTATATCCATAACCATATCGCCTGTGTCTATCTTACCGTTTTCTACATTTTTCTGTACACCGGTATCTTCAATTACAACATTTGAGGTCTGCTGTTGTATCTTTGTAAGCTTAAGTGAAGTATCTACATTAACCGATACGGATGGCATAGTCACTTCCGCAATACTGTCTGTACTCATATCATTAAGCCAGCCACCTATACGCACCTCGCCTTTATCGTTCACTCCTGTAACAAAGCCTTCACCGGCAGATACATATTGTATATCCGTCCATGTATCAAGACCTCTCATCATCTCGTCTTTATTAAGTCCTGTTGCAACTACAGTTCCGTCACTCTTTACGCCTATTGTGAAAAATGTGCCGGCATCAATATACACTATATCAGTCCATGAAGACACGTCACATTCTCCGTGAAGGTTAAAACCTGCTGCCACCACGGTTCCGTCACTCCTAAGACCTACTGCGTGATAACCGCCTGTCGCAACCATCTCAATATCTGTCCAAGTCGAGACATTACTAAGACCATAATCAGCGTAATCCATATTACCTGCCGTTATAACTGTTTTATCAGCCTTAAGACCGATATAAACAGAATCATACACATCAACCTGAATAATATTCTTCCATGTAATATGATCCCTATTGCTTTCCCCAAATAAACTGTAACAATGTGTAGTTCCGTCCTCCATAAGCAGGAATATATATCTATCATCACATTCTGCCACAGCTACTCCCGTGAGCTGTTCTATAATATCTTTCTTCGGATAAGAAGAACTGACAAACTTAACAGTACCGTCATTCTTAACTCCAACTACTCCTCCGTTTCCTGCTGAAACCGATACAAGATTATCCCATGTATCAATTTCTTTTATCATCTCATCACTTAATCCTGTGGCAAAATTACTTCTCGTATAGACTGCCTTCCCGTTTGCATCTACTCCCACAACACAGCCATAACCCGCATCTATCGTAGGAATTACCACAGGTGTTATATCAGTAACAGGTGGCTCCTTTTCCCCGTTGTTTGTCGTAGCTTCTGAGTCAGTTGTAGCTTCTGTTGTATCCGTAGTATTACTATCTGTAGTAGGATTCTCTACATTGTCCGTTGTTGTCTGTTCTTTATTATCTGCTGTGCTCTCTTGCTCATTATTAATATTATTCTTTTCATCATCTCTTCCCGGAATTGTCATAAAAGCAACCGCGCAGAATACTGCAAGAACAGCCACTGCTCCTATTATGATATAACTCGTTTTTCTCTTTTTCATAATATTTTCTACGCGCTTTTCTGTATTAGACTCTCCAAATGCAAGTCCTACCGAGAAGCTGCTGTTTCTTACCGAAAAAGCCAATAATGTATTGGCATATGATTTTTTCTCAAGCACTGTGGCATCCTTAAGTGCTGCCTCATCACAGAACATCTCCATATCCTGATTCATCTTATGTACCGCAAGCCATACAAGCGGATTCCACCAATGAAGAACTATACAGATCATTCCCACCATACGGATTATCTGATCATTATGCTTAATATGTGTCCTCTCATGCTTAAGAACATGGCTTTTCTCTTCCTCGTTAAGGCCGTACGGAAGAATAATTCTTGGCTTAATAAGCCCGATAACAAACGGAGACGCTATATTTTCGCAAAGCCATACATTTCCCTCGTCCTTTACTGCAAGCCCTATTCTTCGTCTGATACCGATATACTGTATTATGTAAAATAGTGCCACCAAAGCTGTTCCGATAAGATAAACCATAGCAAGAATATTAAATATCTGCTCGTGTCCCAAACTACGGTCATCATTCTCACTACCAACAGTCGCTTCGGAATCAGACACAGCCGTTACGATATCTGACATATGTTGCTCCTGATACTGTTCATTAACATGATCCACTGCACCTGTATTTTCTACTCCGGCGATGTCTTCCTGCTTAACCCAGTCACCCTGCGTTTCCTGCCTTCTTATTTCCTCCTGAATTCTATCATAGGCATCCTGTCTGTTGCTCGCAGCTGCACTCTGTGATGGCTTAACAGTACTTTCTCCCGATGTTTGCTCCGTCACATTATTTTGTATAACATCTTTTCCTAACTGTTGCTGTACACTGCTTTGCACAGCCTCCTGTTCCAATTCTTGCATCGGTTGTTTCTGCTGTCCCTGTGTATCGTCAGTCTCCCTCACAACAGTTTCCACAAACCCCTGCATATCCGGCTGTAAACTATATGAAGTCTCTATAAAAACCGGACATAAAAGTCTAAGTCCCACAAGAGCCCACAGACAGTATGTATATATCTTTGGATATTTTTTCAACAATAATCTCGCAAGCAGTACTATCAATATAAGTATTCCCGCCTGTAAACTCATTACCCAAAATCTGGATACTATCAACTGTAACATTATTCCTCATCTCCCGCTTCACTAATTATTTCCTTTATACGCTCCACATCTTCCCTTGAAAGCTTTCTATCCTTAAGAAAAGCTGCCAAAAAAGCCGGAACATTCCCCTTACTTGAGCGTTGCAAAAGCTCCTCGCTCTCCTGTCTGTCTACTTCTTCCTTCGTCACAAGTGATGTAACTATGGTATTCTCATTCTTAACAATACCTTTTTCACTAAGTTTCTTTATAACAGTATATGTAGTCGATTTCTTCCAACCAAGTTTCTCATCACACAATTCTACAAGTCTCGGACTTGCAATCGGTTCATTCTCCCATAATATACTCAAGAATCTGTACTCACTCTCGAATATTTTCTCCATCTTCTATCCACTCCTTATCTTATGATATCTGCTTACCGCTCCATCCGGCTGTGCGCACTCCGCAACAGTATGCAGATAGCGTGCTTGTTGTTCCGATTAGTTTTTACGGCAATTTGTTCCGCCACATCAACTTGGTCTATCGCAATAGTCCACACTCTCAGTCTATCGCAACCGACCAGTTTTGTCAATTCTTATTTTTATAAATTTGCAAGAATAATGGATAAATTTACAGTCACTTCAAATATAGACATTTTGATAGTGTTGTGCTATACTATTTTAAGCAAATACATAGGAGGAGTAGCATGATAAGTACAACTATTCGATTTAAGAAACTTAACGGCAAAGCAATCATTCCAACCTATGGAACAGAGTATTCGGCTGGTGCCGATATGTACGCCTGCATTGATACCCCGGTAGTCATTGAGCCCGGTAAGACAGTTCTTATTCCAACCGGTCTTGCTCTTGAAATCCCCGAAGGTTATGCAGGTCTTATTTATGCCCGAAGCGGCCTTGCAACCAAGAAAGGAATAGCGCCTGCCAACAAGGTTAGCGTTATTGATTCGGATTACAGAGGTGAGATAAGAATTCCTCTTCACAATCATTCCGAAGTTCCTGTTACTCTTGATGTTGCAGAAAGAATCGCCCAGATTATATTCACACCTTATCTTAAGGTGGCTTTTGAGGAAGCTGCAGAGCTGTCCGATACAGAGCGTGGTCTTGGCGGATTTGGCTCAACAGGCGCATTTTAGTAACAGATTTTATAACAAATTAAATATAGGAGGTTTCTATGAGACATTTACTTAATCCTTTAGATTTTACAATCGAAGAGCTTGATGAGCTTATGGATGTGGCAGAGGATATCAGACTTAATCCTGCCAAGTATGCTGAGAGCTGTAAAGGCAAGAAGCTCGCTACACTTTTCTATGAGCCAAGCACTCGTACCCGTTTAAGCTTCGAAGCTGCCATGTTAAACCTTGGCGGAAGCGTTCTCGGTTTTTCTTCTGCAGACAGTAGTTCCGCTGCAAAAGGCGAAAGCGTTTCTGACACCTTGCAGACAGTTTCCTGCTACGCAGACATATGTGCCATGAGACATCCTAAGGAGGGCGCACCGCTCGTTGCTTCACGCCGCTCATCCATTCCGGTTATAAACGCGGGTGACGGTGGACATCAGCATCCTACACAGACCCTTACAGACTTACTTACAATCCGTTCATTAAAGGGACGTCTTGACAACCTTACCATAGGGCTTTGCGGCGACTTAAAATTCGGTCGTACCGTACACTCTCTCATCAATGCACTTGTTCGTTATGAGAACGTACGCTTCGTACTTATCTCTCCGAACGAGCTTCGAATTCCTGATTACACAAGAGAAGAAGTCCTTAAGAAAAACAACATTCCTTTCAAAGAAGTAACACAGCTTGAAGATGCTATGCCAGAGGTTGATATCCTCTACATGACAAGAGTTCAGCGTGAGCGTTTCTTCAACGAAGAGGAATACATTCGTATGAAGGACTGCTATATCTTAAGCAAGGACAAGATGGAGCTTGCCAAGGACGATATGTTCATACTTCATCCGCTTCCACGAGTTAATGAAATCTCCGTAGAAGTTGATGATGACCCAAGAGCAGCATATTTCAGACAGGTTCAGTACGGTGTATATATCCGTATGGCACTCATCTTAAAGCTCTTAGAGATAACAGTATAAAGGAGGTCGTACCATGTTAAATGTCGGACAGTTAAATAACGGTGTAGTTTTAGACCACATACAGGCAGGCAAAGCGATGGAAATCTACCACCATCTCGGACTTGGTAAGATGGACAATGTTGTTGCCATCATCAAAAATGTTACAAGTAAAAAAATGGGCAAGAAAGACATCATCAAAATCGAGACCTCACTTGATAATCTCGACCTTGATATCTTAGGCTTCATAGATGATAAGATTACCGTTAACATCGTAAAAGACGGTGAAATCGTAGAAAAGAAGATTCTTACACTTCCAAAGAAGCTTACAAATGTTCTTCAATGCAAGAACCCAAGATGTATCACTTCCATCGAGCAGGAGCTTGACCATGTATTCACTCTTACCGATGAAACAAAGAGAATTTATCGTTGTCTCTACTGCGAGGAGAAGCAGGGGTAATATAATATAATATGCTATATACAAAGGGGCTGTAAACAGCCCCTTTTGTATTACTGTAATGAGGCTGTGCACCGAGCTATTCATATCTTTCAACGCGTGAAAGTTTTGTGCTGTGGGTAGGACGAAAGTGATAGACAACGGAAGTTCATCCTATCCGCTTGCCTGCCAGCTGTGCTAGAACTAGGACGAAAGTGATAAACAACGGAAGCTCATCCTATCCGCTCGCCTGCCAGCTGTGCTAGAACTAGGACGAAAGTGACGAATAACGCAAGTTCATCCTATTCGCTTGCCTGCCAGCTGTGCTAGAACTAGGACGAAAATGATAAACAACGGAAGTTCATCCTATCCGCTTGCCTGCCAGCTGTGCTAGAACTAGGACGAAAGTGATAAACAACGGAAGCTCATCCTATCCGCTCGCCTGCCAGCTGTGCTAGAACTAGGACGAAAGTGATA
>JAFTJD010000048.1 GCA_017456585.1 Lachnospiraceae bacterium | reverse complement strand
TATATAATAAATGTATGGAAGATGTCAATACATAAGAAAAGAATGCGGAAATAGGTCAAAATTAGTACCTTTGGCAGGGGCAAATCTTACGAAAATCTTACAAACGGCGACAAATCTTACAGCATTTTTAAACCGACGCAAAACCTATTGCATTTTCAAAAATATGCGTTATAATACAACTGTATTGCAATTAAGAATTTCAAAACATATTTTAAAAGGAGAGTGCGTTATGAAAAAGACGACTAAGTTTTTATTAGTTTTAGCAGCTGTTGTTGCTATGACTATCGGTGCAGTTAGCACAGTTATGGCTGCTGATTACCCAGTTATCGCAACATGGGGCGATGATGACGTAACAGGTTACACAGCTGATGGAACAAAGATTACACGTGGATGGGCAGTATCTAAGGATTCTGGAATCTACTACTACTTCGTAAACGGTAAGATTGCGAAGAACACATTCGTTAAGACAGGTTCAGAAGTTTACTTCCTCGGTTCAGAAGGTGCTATGCACTCAGGCTGGTTAGAGGTTAAGGCTGATGACAAGTTCACATTCAACGATGCAACAAACGTAACACTTGACACAGCATTCCCTGGTGATGTTCTTGTTGGTAGTGCAAACACAATGATCTTCACAGCAGACACACCTTACAAGACAGTTTGGATGTACTTCAACGCTAACGGTGAGTTACTTACAAACGAGTGGGAAGAAGTTAAGGGTGCTTGGTACTACTTAGATGGACCTTTCTGTGTTATGAACGACTGGGGCTTCAAGTGTGCATATGACGAGAACGGTAAGCTTCTTGCAGCTAACAAGCAGAAGACATACGGTTTCAACGAGTCAGGTGCTATGATGGCTGGTTGGGCAGCATACTCAAAGGTAACAGATACAACAGCTAACTCAGGAAAGCCTTATGAGAAGCCAGGTGAGTCAAAGGATGTTAGATGGACATACTACTCACAGTCAGGTGTTAAGGCTAAAGAGGGTTGGTTAAAGGATGACGCTGGTGATTGGTTCTTCATGATTGCTGATGATAAGGTTGGCGTTAAGTGCTTAACAAACGCTTTCATTTCAATCGATGGTGCTACATTCTACCTTGACAACGCTGGTCGTATGGTTAAGGGCGCTAAGGCTCTTTCAGGTGCTAACAATGGTAACACAACATATGTATTCTATGATGTAACATACCTTGTTGATGGTGAGGGTAACACAGTTTACACATTAACAGATAGCACAGCTACAAAGGGTATCACAGTTGAGAAGAAGAAGACAGATTACTTCCTTTTCGATTCTGCTAACGGTAAGATGTTAACAGGTATCCAGGGAACAGCTTTCTATCAGAATGCTGATGATATGGCAACAGCTGCTTACAAGGTAACAGTATCAGCTAACGCTTCAGGTACAGCTATCGATGTAAATGCAACAGGTTTCAACAGATCATATCCTGAGACAGGTAAGATGATGACAGATACATTCTTATATGTTAAGTCAGCTACAGAAGTTTACTACTTCTACCAGGGCGTAATGGTTAAGAATGATGCAGTAGCATTCGGTGATGTTGCTGATGGTTACATCTTAGCATTCGGTTCAGACGGCAAGCTTGTTATGAAGGCTTCTAACGAGGCAGTTAAGATCGGTGACGCTTCTTACTACAAGGGTGACATCCTTCTTCCAGGAACAACAATTCCTTGCTCAAAGATTAAATAATATTAGATTATTTAAATTGACTTAAATAGAAATTCTAATTGCAAGAAAGGGCTATCCTTTATGGATAGTCCTTTTTTGCTGTATAAAAGTTTAAGAGCCAATGGCATTTAGTTAAGCATGCTATATTTGGTCTATATAAACAAACTCGGGTAAATGTATTTAGTAAAAACGATATGCCAATCATTTCGATGAGCCTCATAAAGCAAAAATTATCTCAGCAACGGCTTCGATAATTTTAGAGTCTCGTCTTCATGGCATATAAAGTTTTTACTAAATACATTTACCCGAGTTTGCTTATACTCAAGATTTATATGCTTAACTAAATGCCATTAATTCTCGAGTTATTCAAGAGGCTTAACGGGAATACATCATCTATAATATGTGTAATTCATAGTACTGTCTTAACTAAATGCCATTGGCGGCAACGTTTCTTAAATGTTATAAAAGGAATCTATCCTTTGCAATGTGTATGAAATATAATAATACACGTAACTAAAGGATATGATACCGGGGTAAAAGAGATTTTGCTTCGCTTAAATTCGGGTTAATCATACTTGACAGGATAAGACAAGCTTCGATTTGGGTGCAAATTAGGTGTATGTCGTAATAAAAAAGTAAGAATCTGTTTGTGAACAGAAATGAGTTTGGGGTATGAAAAGAAAAAAACCGACCAAAAAAGATGAAGAAATTTGTCGATTTTACATCTGATTTACATCTTGGATTTTGACAGGTTTCGCTGTCGTATGCTGTAGTAAAAAAGCTCCCGGATATGGCTGCATCCGAGAGCTTTTTTGACAGTATTCAATTAGACATTTATCATATTTGGTTTATATTATTTGGTTGCACCATAGATGATTAAGTCGTCAGATATTTTGATATATCCATTGTCTTCGCTGAAGTTGTAATAAGTTCCGCCTATCTTAGTTTTACCTTCTGTTGTGACTGCTTTGCCTGAAGAATTGAAAGCAACCATAACACCACCGAAGTCTACTACATCGTTCTTAACGATGTTGCCGTCGAGGTCATAGTAGAATACGTTGTTCTCTTCGTCTACATAGAAGGTGTTGAAAAGCTTCTCAGCTTTGTATGAAGCTGTTTTCTGAACTGTATTATAAATGTTCTGAAGTCTATCTAAAGAACCTTCAATCTCATAAATAGTATCAACTTCAGGATCAAAATAATAAGAATTATTCTGAGGTCCGGCAGTACGGATTCCGTCTTCGAAGTAAATTGTCTTAGAAGATGAAAGCTTTGTTGTGTTACCTGCCTTGAAATCGTCTAATGATGCATAGAAAGTATAGTTCTTAGCAAAAGTAATTTCACCTGAACCAACAAGGAAACCATCACAATCAATAAAGTAGTCGTCTACATATGTGTCAGATACCATGAAAGAACCTGCAACGCTTGAAATGTATGGAGTCTGAATGCCGTCTGTTTCAGGGTCGATATCTACTGAATCAGAAGAAACGAAGTAGGTCCACTCGTTGCCGAGTTTATTCCAACCGTTAGATGCCATCTCACCTGAGTTTGCGTAGTAAACCCAACCAATGTCCTTGGTTGTTGTAGAAGCTGCAGGACCCTCGCCTTCAGATACAGTATTTTTCAACTGAACCCAGCCTACATGCATGTTACCATGACCGCTGAAACCATATATCTTGTTGTTAATCTTAGTAGCGTAAGTGTCACAAATCATGAAATAATCATCAAAGTAATACCAAAGACCGGAATTATCTTCGAACCAATCATCTGTTACAGCTGAACCGTTAGGATTGAAGTACATCCAAACGGAATCTTCGTAAGGTGTATCTTCGCCAAAAACATTCTGTCCGTCAATTGTTGTCTGATTCAAGGCTGTGTCAACATCAGAATCGCTGTCGAATTCTATCCAACCTGTATGCATGGCACCTTCCTCACCGAGGTAATAGGTGTCACCTTTGTAATTAATAAATTCATCGGCAACCATGTAACCGTTGCTAAAATAATACCATACACCACTATCTGAGATTGCCCAACCACGCTTAATTGCGTTGCCGTTGATGTCAGTAGCTGTCCAACCATCGTCGTCATTTCCTTGCCATGCGCCAATTACTGTGTCGCCTGAAGCCATTGCTGTGCTTGTTAAGCCAAATGCGAACATGGCAGCAGCGGCTAAAGTAATTGCAATTTTATTAAATTTTCTCATTTTACACGCTCCTTTTACTGTTTTTGAAATATCTAATTGCAATACAGTTGTATTTGTCTGCATTGCAGTGGATGTAAACAGCCAAAAGCTTGTAAAAGTCGTGCGTTATCTATATAAAAGTTGATTAGTTTTCATTCGGTACATCAAACTATACACCCTAGAAAAGATTGGCAATTTTCATGATTTCGCTGCTCTTTGTCTTAGGGAGAACGTGGGTATATAAATCTAAAGTCATCGTTATACTGCTGTGTCCAAGAATCTCCTGAACAACCTTTGGTGGAATTCCGTTTTCAAGTGCCCTGGTGGCGAAAGTATGTCGTAAAGTGTGAGGTGAAAATTTTTCAAAATACGGAATGTTCTCTTCTGACTGATTAATTCTGTTAGTAATGCTGTCAATGTCATAGGCGATGGTTCTTTTCTTTAAAGGCTCGCCGTGTTTGTTAGTAAATACAAGGTGCTCAAGTCCGGCTATGGGTTGCCATTTTGGACCCATGTAGAGACGGGTTTTGTTCTGCTCGCGTTTTATTTTCCTTAGCATGGAGCAGATGCTTGGAAGTAACGGGACAATTCTGTTACCTGCATTGGATTTGGGAGTGTCCTTGTAAAAGCCGGTGTCGGTAAAATATTTTAGCGTTCCTGTCACGGTAAGAAATTCTTCTTTTAGGTCAATGTCCTTCCATGTGAGAGAAGTAAGCTCTCCTATACGTAATCCGGTGGCAAGCGCCAGGACATAGAAATCGTGATAAGGACTGTCCGCTGAATATTTTAGGAATAATTCCTGTTCCTGAAAGCTTAGTACCCTGCGCTCGGTTTTGCGAGGCTTCTTTGGAATGTTGGCAAGCTTTACAGGATTTTTGATAATGATGTCGTTTCTCATGAGCTGAGTAAACATTCCTGATAGAATACCGGCACACAGATTAATTACACCGTAGGCATAGCCGTCACGCATCAGGTCGTTGTAGAACTTTTGAACGTGTTCGGCGCGAATATCCTTTACATAACAGTTACCAAGATGTGGGCTGATGTAAAGACGATAGTTGCGCTTGTAGTTCTCAAGAGTTCCTTTTTTGAGGTCGAAAACCTTATATTCATTAATCCAGGTCTCGAACCAGTCATCAAGGCGTATTTTTTCCGGTTTGGTAAAAATTCCATGGTCGATTTCATACCGGATGTTACGCAGCTTGGTTTCAAGGGCGTTTAGGTCGAAATCATAGAGGTATTTTCGGGTGCCATTGTAGTAATAGCTTGCTTGATAACGCCCGTCCTTCCTAAGGGTTATGCCTTTAGGAAGATTGTACATTTTTTGCATAAAACTCATCCTTTCTTATAGTGTAGTTCGGTAAAGATACTATTCTTTAATAGGATTGCACGAAGAAAAAATATGTATTACTGGAAAGAAAAGACAATTTCGATTTGTGTAATGCCATATTTAAGATTGCACTTTACCGTAAATTCTAGTACAATGTATTAAGTATAAATGTACTTTCATTGACTGTTTTAATATACTATAATTCTCAGTATGAAAGGAAGAGTTTTGATGAAAAAAGTAGTGGAATATGTTGCCAGCTTTCTTGCGGCAAATGGCATAAACAGAGTGTTTTCGGTAACCGGCGGCGGTGCGATGCATCTTAATGATGCGTTGGGACATCATAGTGAGCTCGAATGTACTTATAATCATCACGAGCAGGCATGTGCGATAGCTGCGGAAAGTTATGCGAGAATTAATAATAGAATAGCGGCTGTGTGTGTTACGACAGGTCCGGGAGGAATTAATGCACTTACAGGTGTGGCAGGAGGATATCTGGATTCCATACCTATGCTTGTCCTGTCAGGACAGGTGCGTTACGATACTACAGCGAGAAGCACAGGCCTTGACATTCGTGCAATGGGCGATCAGGAGTTTGATATAGTTAAGGCTGTGGACAGTATGACTAAGTACTGTGAGATGGTAACAGATCCTAACTGTATAAGATACTGTCTTGAAAAAGCACTTTACCTTGCTACGAACGGAAGACCGGGTCCATGCTGGCTCGATATACCGCTTAATGTTCAGGCCGCATATATAGATGAAGAAGCTTTGGTTGGCTTTAATCCTGATGAATGTGAGAATGCGGTACCACCTAAGGTTGAGCTTAGCGTGGCTAGGGAAGTTGTTGCGAGAATTAAAAGTGCCAAAAGACCGGTGCTTTATGCAGGTAACGGAATAAGAATATCGGGAGCGTTTGAGGTCTTTAGACGAGTTGCGGATAAGCTTAATATACCGGTTGTTACAGGATGGAACAGTATCGATATTATGGAGGATGATAATCCGCTGTACGTAGGAAGAGGCGGAATAATGGGAGACCGTGCGGGTAATTTTGCCGTACAGAACAGTGACCTTGTGATATCTATAGGAAGCCGCTTAAGTATCAGACAAGTTGGATATAATTATAAAACATGGGCAAGGGCAGCTTATGTTATTATGGTTGATGCTGATAAGGAAGAGATGAAGAAGCCGACGCTCCATGTTGATATGCCGGTTCATGCGGATGCATTTGATTTTCTTATGCGTCTTGAGGAAGCGATTATGCATGAGGAGGCCGCTTTAGCAGAAGATAGAACAGAATGGCTTAATATATGTGCGAACTGGAAGAAGAGATATCCGGTTATCACAGAGAAGCATTTTATGGATAAAGAAAAGGTAAATGTATATGCATTTATCGGTGCACTTAGTAGCAGGCTTAACAAGAATCAGATTACGGTAGTTGGTAATGGTTCGGCGTGTGTTGTAGGAAGTCACGGATATATAATAAAGGAAGGACAGCGTTTTATTATTAATTCTGCTATTGCTTCCATGGGATATGACCTTCCGGCGGCTATCGGAGCGAGCTTTGCACAGCAGGATGGTGCATTGATAGGAAGAGATGCATTAGCTAAGTATGACAGAGATATAATACTTGTTACAGGAGACGGAAGTATACAGATGAATCTGCAGGAGCTGCAGACTATCATACATCATAAGCTTCCGATAAAGATTTTCGTTATTAATAATGAAGGATATCATTCAATAAGACAGACACAGAAGAATTTCTTCGGAGAGCCTTTGGTAGGAGTGGGAAATGACAGCTGTGACCTTAGTTTCCCGGATATGGAGAAGCTAAGCTATGCTTATGGATACCCATATTATAGGATTACAGATAATACGATGCTTTCGGGTGTTCTTACAACGGTACTTGAGGCGGATGGACCGCTTATATGTGAGGTGTTCGTTAACACAACGCAGAAATTTGAACCCAAGGCAGCATCTAAGAGATTAGAGGATGGTACAATGGTGTCTGCACCGCTTGAAGATTTGGCACCATTTCTTCCAAGGGAGGAACTTAAAGCTAATATGCTTATACCGCTCGTAGATGAATTCTAGTGTTATCTTGGTCGGAGGACAGAATGAGAAAAGCAACGATTACAGGAGCAACCGGCATGATTGGTATGGCTCTTGCGAAGGAGCTTTTAAGAAAAGGAATCGAGGTTGTGTGTGTGATACGACCGGATTCCGGGAGACTTAAGGGCTTTGAGGATGAAATGAATAGATTTGCTTCTGACATGGGAATGAAGGAAAAACTTCATATTGCCTTGCTAAATTTGTCGGATTATGGTAAAACTGAAAGCGTTTATGCAATGGAAGATGTGGATGCTTTCTTTCATCTGGCATGGGAAGGAACCTATGGTAACAGCCGTAATGATGAAGAATTACAGAAGAGAAATACGGCGGCTACTTTAGAAGCTGTATGGCTTGCGTATAAGTCAGGGGCTTCTGTGTTCGTAGGAGCAGGTTCGCAGGCAGAATACGGAAGAGTGCCTGATGGAGTTAAGCTGTCAGCGTATGTTCCGACGAACCCTGAGAATGAGTATGGTAAGGCGAAGCTTAGAGCAGGGATAGATAGCCGCGCTATATGTAAAAGCCTTGGAATGCGCCATGTTTGGGCGAGGATACTTAGTGTATATGGCCCGGGAGATGGCAAGAACACTATGGTTATGTCAGGAATTAATAAGCTTATTAATGGCGAGAAACCACAGTATACGAAAGCAGAGCAGCAGTGGGATTATCTGTATGCAGAGGATGCGGCGAGAGCACTGTTTGCCATGGCGGATAAAGGGATTGATGGCAAGATATATCCGATTGGAAGCGGACAGACGAAGGAGCTTCGTGAATATATAGAGATTATCAGAGATGTTGTTTCACCCGGAGCTGAGATTGGCATAGGTGAGTTACCGTATAATGAGGGGCAGGTAATGTATCTGTGTGCAGATATTACTGAGCTGACGGAAGATACAGGATTTATTCCGCAGGTTTCATTTAAAGACGGAATAGAGAAAACTTTAGATTATGTAAGAGGACAATTATCATGAAAAAAATAAGTATTGTTGTGCCATGTTATAACGAAGAAGAAAATGTAGTACCGATGAGTGAGGCGGTTACAGCACTTTTTAATAATGAGCTTAAGGGTTATGATTATGAGCTTGTATTTATAGATAATGATTCTAAGGATAACACAAGGGTGCTTCTTCGCGGAATATGTGCGCAGAATGATAAGATAAAAGCTATATTTAATGCAAAGAATTTTGGCCAGTTCAAATCTCCGTATTACGGACTTTTACAGGCTACCGGAGATTGTGCTGTTCTTGTGGCATGTGATTTTCAGGACCCGGTAGAGCTTATACCTACATTTGTTAAGGAGTGGGAGAACGGATATAAGATTGTGTCAGGTATTAAGACAAGCAGTAAGGAAAGCAAGATTATGTATTTCCTTAGAAGCTGTTACTATAAGATGATAAAGAAATTGTCCGATGTGGAGCAGATTGAACACTTTACGGGCTTTGGATTATATGACCGTAAATTCTTAGAGGTGTTAAAGGAGCTTGATGACCCGACACCTTTCCTTAGAGGAATAGTAGCAGAGCTTGGTTTTAGAAGAAAAGACATAGAATATCAGCAACCTCAAAGAAGAGCAGGCAAGACAAGTAATAATTTCTATCGTTTATATGACGGAGCGATGCTTAGTGTTACTTCTTATACAAAGGTAGGTCTTAGACTTGCCACATTGTTTGGATGTATTTGTTCTTTTATAAGTGTAGTAATTGCGGTTGTATATCTTGTTATGAAGCTGATATACTGGGATCGTTTTGAAGCAGGTATGGCACCGATGTTAATCGGTATGTTCGTGCTTGGTTCCATACAGTTATTTTTTATCGGACTTCTTGGAGAGTATATTTTATCAATTAATTCACGAGTAATGAAACGACCTTTGGTTGTGGAAGAGGAGAGAATTAACTTTGAAGCAGTTAAGGATGAGGATACAAAGTCTCTTAAAAAATAAAATGATACAGGACGGCATCCTGTCGATAGGTGCAAAATGTATATTCTATTTTGTGGTTAATTTTGTGATATATTCACTTATGCACAGACGAATGGGCGGCACTAAGTATGGTGAATTTGTGGTACTTCTCGGATATGTCCAGGTGTTTGCCTTTGGTTGTGGTGAGGCACTTAATCATGTGAGAGTCCTTCATCAGGAAACAGATGGTGAAAGGGCGGCAGATTACAGGCTTATAGCTATTCTTGAGTGTGTGGTCGGACTTGTGATATTTGGTTCGGGGCTGCTTTCGGGAGAGCTTAATATCGCAGAACGTTTCATGTATGCCGGTGTTGCTATCCTTATGATGCTTAGACTGTATACAGAATGTGTATTTCGTATACAGATTAATTACCGAAGAATCTTGTTGTCGTCGGTTGTGTGTTCTGTCGGATACATTATAGGCTTCGCCTTGTATGTGGCAGGATTGTCATGGTGCGTAATATTTCTGTGCGGTGAAGGCGTGGCAGTATTATATGCAGCCATTGTGGGCGGCGCATTTAAGAGTGAACATAAAAAAAGTGCGGCATTTAAAACAACTTTAAAAAATATAGTAACGCTTACTTTTTCTTATCTTATAAGCTACATGCTTATTTACTCCGACAGATTTATTCTGGAAGCACTTATAGACAGTGAGCTGGCAGGTGAGTATTTTAATGCAACTTACTATGGTAAGCTCGTGGCGATTGTTATACCGCCGATAACATCAGTGTTACTTAGTAATATTTCAAAGGGAACTATAGAGCTTAACAGAAAAATGGTAAGAAAGACAGTGGCGTTTTCAGGAATGGCGATAGGATTTTTCTTCCTGGCGGGCATTCCGGGGGCAAGGCTCATGATGGGAATTCTTTTCCCGGGTTCCTATAAAGAGGTACTTTCGTTCATTGATATTGCCAATTTGTCGCTAATCGTTTATTATAGCTGTAGTATTATTAATATGCTTGCAATAAGGCTTTGTCCTTATAGCTTGCAGGTATGGGTTGAGGTTATTTATTCTGTCTGCTATCTTGTGGCAGGTTTGATAGGAACATATTTATACGGTGCATTGGGATTTGCAATTGGAAGTCTTATTATTAATGCATTGCGTTTTGTTATGCTTTGGCTTCCGGTTGAAAGGAGAGTTAGACTTGAAGGTAACGGTGGTAATTCCTAATTATAATGGAATGCGATTTTTAAAAACCTGTCTTGATGCGATGGCGTGCCAAACCATGGAAGAGATAGAGACAATGGTTATAGATAACGGCTCTGAAGATGAGAGTGTAACATTCATTGAAGAGAATTATCCGTGGGTAAGACTTGTGTGCATGAATGAAAATACAGGATTTTCACACGCGGTTAACGAAGGAATACAACTGGCAGAGTCTCCTTATGTCTTATTGTTAAATAATGATACGGAGGTAACACCTTCTTTTGTTGAGGAATTATATAAATGCATAGATTCATCGAAGGATGTTTTTTCCGTGAGCAGCAAAATGCTTAACTTTACTGACAGGGATATAATGGATGATGCCGGAGACGGATATAGTGTCATAGGATGGCAGTTCCAGAGAGGTGTAGGACAGCCTGAAAAGTTATACGATAAGCCTGCGAAGGTTTTTTCAGCATGTGCCGGAGCAGCGATATATCGTAAGAGTGTTTTTGAAGAGATAGGATATTTTGACAAGGGACATTTCGCATACCTTGAGGATATGGATGTTGGTTATCGTGCGAAGGTGCACGGATACAAGAATCTGTACTGCCCGACTGCAAGAGTGTATCATGTGGGAAGTGGCTCGAGCGGTTCTAAATATAATGATTTCAAGATATCACTATCATCGAGAAATAGTATATATCTTATATATAAGAATATGCCTATATTACAGATTATAATTAATTTTCCGGCATTGTTTGCGGGAATTCTGGTGAAATGGTTATTTTTTGTAAGAAAAGGATTTGGCAAGGTATACTTAAAAGGAATATGTGAAGGTATAAAAACCTGCCGTAAGAACTGCCAAAAGGTTCGGTTTAGATTTCGAAATATGTGGAATTATATTAAAATAGAATGGGAATTGATATGCGGTACATTCGTGTATGCCTTCGAATTGGTTAGAAGGAAGCTTGCAAGATAATATAAGGACGAGCTTATAGAATTGTGCGTGAAACCGCATGTAGAGGTGTACGGTTTTGATAAAGAGTAATCAGCAGACTTTTAACAGAATACATGTGCTCGTAGATGCGGTTATAATAGTCGTGTCTTATTTGCTTGCTTATTATATAAGAATAGGTTCGTCTATTTTCCCGGATGTAGAGCAGGGTCTCTCTTTTGAGACATACTTACTTGCACTTGTGCTTGTTGTTCCGGGATATCTTGCACTGTATGATGCGTTTAGATTATATACTTCGAAGCGTATGATGGGACGAAGAGCAGAGCTTCTTAACCTTATTAAAGCAAATACAACAGGTATTTTGGCTTTTATCATCATACTTTTCGTACTTGAGTGGAATCATTTCTCTAAGCAGATGTTGCTTATGTTTTATGGTATCAATGTGATTATCGAAACGATTGCCAGATACAGCGTGAGAAAGGTGCTTGAAAGATACCGTGCCAATGCCTATAACCTTAAACATGTTATTCTTGTTGGTTACAGCCGCGCGGCAGAGGGATATATAGACAGAATGTATGAGACCCCGGAGCTTGGTTATAAGATACATGGTATACTTGATAATCTAAGGGCAAAGGGTGCCGAATACAGAGGTGTGCCGGTGCTTGGAGAACTTGCCATACTGGGTGAGCTTCTTGAGACTAACGATGTGGATGAAATAGTTATCACACTTGGCCTTTCGGAGTATGATTATCTTGAGAGTATTGTTTCACAATGTGAGAAGTCGGGAGTTCATACAAAGTTCGTTCCCGATTACAATAATATTATACCGACGAAACCATATACGGAAGATTTCCTTGGACTTCCGGTTATTAATATCCGTCATGTGCCGCTTACCGATCCGAGTAACAGGATGATAAAGAGGGCTTTTGACGTGGTAGTAGGAAGTATAGCGTTGGTGGTATTTTCACCGATTATGATTGTTACGGCATTGGCAATCAAGCTTACGTCAAAGGGACCGATAATATTTGCGCAGGAAAGAGTGGGACTTCATAATAAACCTTTTAAGATGTATAAGTTCCGTTCAATGGAGGTACAACGCGACCAGGAAGAAAAGAGCGCATGGACCAAGAAAAATGATGCGAGAGTGACTAAGGTAGGTAAGATTATCCGTAAGTTAAGCATCGATGAATTTCCACAGTTAATTAATGTTCTTAAGGGTGAAATGAGTCTTGTGGGGCCAAGACCGGAAAGACCGTTCTTCGTAGAGAAGTTTAAGGAAGAAGTTCCGAGATACATGGTTAAGCATCAGGTTCGTCCCGGAATGACCGGATGGGCGCAGATTAACGGCTACAGAGGAGATACTTCAATAAAGAAGCGAATCGAATATGATTTGTATTATATCGAGAACTGGTCATTATTGCTTGATATAAAGATAATGATACTTACCGTTTTCAAGGGATTTATTAATAAAAACGCTTATTAGAATTGGGTGTTAGCGAAAATAAAAGGGTTCACGAGATGTGCTAAAGCACAGTCGTGAACCTTTTGTTTGATTAGAAAATACTAAGAATTATTCGGCTACGGCACGATTATAGATGGTCTCGAGTTCAATTACCTCGCCGTCACTAAAGGAAACCTTCAAAACAGATGTAAGATATGTGTTACCTTCTAAAGTGGAGTAGGTTCTGTCTGTGACACTTGAGGTTATAAAATGCTCGGTAGTGCACGGGATAGAGCATATGGCACCGGATGATAATGTAATAGACATATTACCGATGGATGTGCCTGCCGGAGTAGCTGAATAAGTAGGCGTAGTTGAATCCTTTGGTGCGCTGACAGTAACAACAATGGTCTTTAGTACCGGATATCCGCGATAAGTAACTGTATAAGTTGCTTTATATACACCCGGAACCGAAGGCCTGACAGTAGAACTGTCGACGGATATCTGAGTAACATCAGCTACCATAGTACTGTCTATTGTAAGATTAGAAATATAGTCAATGCTTTCTCCGACGCTGATGGAAATGTTATCAGCAGTAAGGGTAGGAAGTTCAAAATCCGGCAAAGGTAAGGTGGTTGTCGGATTAGTGACCGTAACGGATGAATTCGATGAAGTAGGAATCTCTGGCGAAATAGTAGTGCCGCCATTGTATCCGTTGGTCTGTGAGTTATGAGGAACAGTTGCCGGTTCCTTTTTACATCCGCTAAGGATTAGTAAACCGGAGAACACACATATAGTTGGGATGTATTTTATAAATCTAATATTATTATTCATATTATCTCCTCACAAGATAGAGCTGTTTAAGCATTTGTAATATAGTTTCGCAAATGCAGATAGAGCCGTTAAAATGTTATGATTATAGAATATACGATTTTGCCCAATGTGTCAATAAATCTGCTTCTTTCAAATTTTATTAATAGATTTATCACAAATTAAACACAATTGATTGGTAGACTATGATTACGTTAAGGCAATAAAGCTAAAACATGGTTGATAGCATGAAAGGAGAAATGGTCATGTATAATGATATAGAAGAGACAAAGAATAATGAGAATGTGGTAGAGCCGGAGAGTGATATGAAAGCAGAGGAGATTCCACAGGCAGCACAGGAATATGCATCGTACACTGAGAATGTGGTAGAACCGGAGAGTGATATGAAAGCAGAAGAGATTCCACAGGCAACCCAGGAATATACACCGTACTATGCGAATATGGCACAGCCGGTTGCAGAACCTGTGAGACCCAAGAAGGCTAAGAAAGAAAAGAAGGCAAAGAAATCACACAAGGTGTTAGCTATAATAGCAGCTGCGCTTTGCTTTGGAGTGATAGCGGGTGCGTCAGCATTTGGTGTAAGCAGCGTGTTAAAGAGGATGTTTCCGACAGCGGGAAGTACGGTGGTCTATGTAGACCCGCTTAAAGAAGTGGAGCTTCCGATGGCAATGGTAAATACATCAGGTGACGGAACAAATGAAGCACAGGTAATTGACGTGGCAGATGTAGTCGATGCTGTAATGCCTTCAGTTGTATCAGTTACAAGCAGAATAACACAGGATATTTATTTCGGGTATTATAGTATAGGAACACAGGAAAGTGATTCAAGTGGTTCGGGAATTATTATAGGGCAGAACGATACAGAGATTCTTATAGTAACCAATAACCATGTAGTAGAGGGTAACGAGGGCGTTTCCGTTCAGTTTATAGATAACGAGATAGTATCAGCAGTCGTAAAAGGTACTGCACCTGATATAGATATAGCAGTTCTTGCCGTAGATGTAGCAGATGTTAAGCAGGAAACTATGCAGAATATCAGAATTGCAAAGATTGGTAATTCTGAAACCTTAAGACTCGGTGAAAGAGTTATCGCTGTAGGTAATGCACTCGGTCTTGGCCAGGCTGTAACACAGGGCGGAGTTAGTGCTCTTGACAGAACAATTACGGTTGAAGGACTTGTATATGCTGATATGATTCAGACAGATGCTGCTATTAACTCAGGTAACAGTGGTGGTGCCCTTATTAATATGTACGGTGAGGTTGTCGGAATTAATTCTGCGAAATGTAGTGCAACAGGTGTTGAGGGTATAGGTTATGCCATTCCGATTTCTTCAATAGTTGATGTTATCAATGACCTCATGAAGAGAGAAACCAGAAAAATTGTTGATGAGGAAGACAGAGGATATATCGGAATTGGTGGATATGCAGTAGACAGCAGTGCACAGCAGAGATATGGAACACCGGCAGGTATAAGTGTTCAGTACGTTGAAGAAGGAAGTGCGGCAGAGGCTGCAGGAATACAGCAGTTTGATATTATTACCAAGTTTGACGGACAAAAGGTAGGCTCAGTTGAAGATCTTCAGGCACTTTTGCAGTATTACAGAGCAGGAGAGACAGTTAAGATAACGATTTCTTACATGGAAGGTCGTCAATATGTTGAAGAAGAGATAGATATAACTCTTGGAAGAGCTCCACAGGAATAAGAACTCATAGGCAGGTTTGCCAAAGAATCTTGCATTTTGTTACAAAAACGATTATGATTGAGTAAAACATAATCATGCAAGAAGGCGAACCTGCCTTTTTTGTGTAGAAAGGTATACAAATGGATACATCTAATATTAACCTTAAGGCCAAGGGTTTGAGAGGCTTTAACATACAACATACACTTTTTGCTTCATTCATAGGATATGTGGTGCAGGCGATAGGTATTAACTTTGCGCCGCTTTTATTTTTGACTTTTCAGAGAGATTATGAAATTAGTATAGAGAAAATTACTTTTCTTGTAACTATTAATTTCGTTATCCAGCTTTTGATGGATGCATTGTCAACCGGATTTGTAGACAAAATAGGATATAAGGCTTCGGCTGTGATTGCACATTTTTTCTCGGCAACAGGACTTTTTGCTATGGCGTTTCTTCCCGGAATTATGGAGGATAAATATCTTGGACTTCTCATAGCTACATTCCTTTATGCTATCGGAGGCGGTCTTATCGAAGTGGTTGTAAGTCCTATTGTAGAAGCCTTGCCAATTAAGAAAAAGGCGGCAACAATGAGCCTGTTACATTCATTTTATTCATGGGGACATGCGGCGGTAGTTATAGTTTCGGCATTGTTCTTTTTGTTTATCGGAATTGATAAATGGGAGATACTCGCGGTTATTTGGGGACTTGTCCCGTTCTTTAATGCATTTTTCTATATGTGCGTACCGGTGTATCACCTTGATGGTGAAGAAAAAGGAATCAGAATGGGTAAGCTGTTTAGAATGAAATTCTTCTGGATTATGCTTGTATTGATGCTTGGAGCAGGAGCAGCGGAGCAGGCGGTAAGCCAGTGGGCTTCGGTTTTTGCGGAGATGGGACTTGGTGTATCTAAGACAGTAGGAGATATAGCAGGACCATGTACATTTGCCATTCTTATGGGTATATCCAGGGTATTCTATGCAAAGTGTGGCAGTAAGGTAAATCTCTCGATATTTATGCTCTGGTCAGGTGTATTGTGCCTGTTCGGATATCTTCTTGCGGCACTTTCACCGATTCCGGTGATAGGTCTTATAGGATGTGCAATATGCGGTCTTTCAGTAGGTATAATGTGGCCGGGAACTTTTAATCTGGCAGCAGGAGGACTTAAAGGAAGTACCACGGGAATGTTTGCTGTGCTTGCTTTGGCAGGAGATGCGGGATGTACACTCGGACCCACATTGGTTGGAATGGTATCAGGGCGTATGAATAACAGTATGCAGGCAGGCATACTTACTGCAACGGTATTTCCAACGATTATTATTATTTTTCTCTTATTATATAAGCGTGAAATGAGAACGAAAGCGAAAGACTAGATTATAGAATAACACTTATAATGATATTTAGAACATTTTTTACAATAAGGAGTGATTAAAAATGATTACATTTTTTGTGTGTTTTTTTGCCGGTATGGGAGCAGGACTCGGCACCGGGTTCGCAGGAATGAGCGCAGCGGCTGTTATTACGCCCATGTTAGTTACGTTTCTTAAAATACCTGCTTACGAAGCAGTAGGAATTGCATTAGCGTCGGATGTGCTTGCAAGTGCGGTATCTGCTTATACATACCATAAAAATAAGAACCTGGATATCAGAAATGGTATGGTAATGATGATTACAGTGTTACTATTTACAATGGTAGGCAGTTGGGTGTCAAGTATGGTGCCAAACACTACCATGGGTAACTTTTCAATGGTTATGACGCTATTGTTAGGAGTCAAATTTATCATAAAGCCGGTCATGACTACCAAGGAGAGCATGGAAGCTGTAGATGCTAAGAAGCGCGTGCGCCAGTCTATTCTGTGTGGTATAATAATTGGTTTTATCTGTGGTTTTATAGGCGCGGGCGGCGGTATGATGATGTTATTAATTCTTACCAGTGTTCTTAGCTATGAACTAAAGACGGCAGTCGGAACCAGCGTATTTATTATGACTTTTACAGCACTTACAGGCTCTTTATCACATTTTGCAATTGGAGGTAAGCCTGATTACCTTGTGCTTGCTCTGTGCATTCTCTTTACATTGATATGGGCAAGAATTGCGGCACGTTTTGCGAATAAAGCATCTGCCATCACACTGAACCGTGCAACCGGAGTCGTTTTGGTAACCCTTGGTATCGTAATTCTGGGTTTCAATTTCTTCACATAATATGAAATTATATTTTACCGCTTTAATGGTTGAAAGCGCGCCTCATATGTGAACTCGTCAACAATTTGGGCTTATTATATGATAAGACCAATTGTTGTATCAAGTCACCTTCTGAGGCGCGCTTTTAAAAATCCTTATGGCGGCAAAAATCAGCCCTTATGTGAAGTGATGCACGCAGGTTATTACGTACTAAGGGAGTGTTACCTGTGTGCCCCCAGGTACTTCGATGTATTCGCCGGCAACATTAAGCCAGATAGACTGGGCTGAAGGGTTATATACGAAGCTCAAGTCTGCGGCGTACTGTAAGCGCTTAGCGTCTTCCATATAGTCTACAATCTGTATGTTGGTTGCATACCAGATATCATCACGGTTACCAACGAGCTTACAGAAATCTTCCATTACATGCCAGTTGTCCTGGAGTGTGAATTCATAACTATGTCCCCAAACATACATAAGATAGAGATACTGCTTCTTGGTTAAGTTGACAAACTGCTCACCATATTCAAGGAGCTTATTGTTGTGATGACAGGTTGCCTGCCACTCGTATAAGTCCTTAGGCATTCCGAAGTGTCCGCTGCTGCCTACGACACGTGAATACTTGATTCCGAGGTGTGGAAGTACCTCTTTGATTTCTTTGCTGTAGGAACCGTTAGGATATGAAAGTCCGCGAACAGGGTATCCTGCGAGAGCTTCTAATTCCTTTCTGTCCTCCATTACCTGAGCAACAACCTCTTCCATCGGACAACGCTCGATAGTAGGATGTGTATATGTATGACATGAAATCTCATGTCCCTTGTAGAGCTCGGAGAACTCTTCCGGTTTAATTCTGTTCGGATCGTGCTTAATACCTGAGTTGATGTGGAATGTACCCTTTATTCCGTACTCGTTAAAAAGTGCAACCAATCTGCGATCCTCTTCTTTACCGTCATCATAGCTGAGTGTTAAAGCTTTGTGTTTTCCACCCGGAAAACATGTGTAAATATTCTTCATTGTAAACCTCCTTATGTCAATAAATTGTCAGGAGCAGGGCTCCTGATTAAGCTAGTTACAGTATACCCCTTTTTTGCCCAAAAGACAATTAAAACTACAACATTTAAAACGAAAATGACATTGTTTTTAGCGGTGAAAAATGATAAACTAAGTAGAGTATGTTTAGGATATTATTTTAGGCGAATGGAGACAATATGAGACAAATAATTGACTTGGCAGGAACATGGAGATTTCAAACGGACGTGAGAGGAGACGGTGAGGCTGACAGATGGTATGATTACAATCTGACAGATTCGGTCGAGATTCCGGGCGTTATGCAGGCACAGGGGTATGGAGTAGATATTAATGAAGACACATGCTTTATGTCTGCATTGCATGATGAATTATGGTATATGCGAGAGGAATATAAGGTTGGACAAAAAGAAGGAATGAAAGTTCCTTTTCTTTCACAGCCTCCTAAGCATTATATGGGTAAAGCATGGTATCAGAGGGATTTCTATGTAAAAGAGGATGAAGATTTATATTATGTTTTTAATATAGAGTGTACCAAGTGGAAGACAAAGGTATGGCTTGATGATGTGCTCATAGGCGAGGATATGACCTTGTGTGCGCCACACACCTTTAACATTGGCAGAATAAGAAAAGGCGAGCACAGACTTACTGTATGTGTTGATAATGGATATTTGTTGCCTTACAGACCGGATGGACATGGAATAACGGATTCGACCGGTGCTACATGGAACGGTATGGCAGGTGGAATATATCTTGAAGCAAGACCGCAGATTCATTTCGGACAGGTTAATATATCTACTGATTACGATACCAGAAAGGCGTACATTAAAGGAAAAATTAATAAATGTGTCCAAGGACAGGTAGAGGTTGTGCTTGAAGCAAAGGGAATCAGGACAAAGCTTCTTCTCACTGATAAGGAAAATGATTTCGAAATGATGATTCCATATTCGCTTGATTGTGAAGTATGGGATGAGTATGAGCAGAATCTTCATGAACTCAAGCTTACGCTTAGCGCGAATTTTGGGGAGGCTCTTATAGAAGATACGAAGGTATGTACCTTTGGATTTAGGAAGATTGAAGTACGAGACGGACGTTTCTTTGTAAATGACCGTGAGACATATTTTAGAGGAACTCATTTTGGAGGAGAATTTCCGCTTACAGGATATCCAAGTACTGATGTCGAGTATTGGAAGAGAATATTTGGTATCTGCAAGGAATGGGGACTTAATTTTATGCGTTTCCATTCATACTGCCCACCGGATGCGGCATTTGTTGCGGCGGATGAGCTGGGTGTCTATCTTCAGGTAGAGTGCGCGATGTGGAATCACTTTGCTAAGGATGATGATATGATTAAGGTGCTTAAGGATGAGACAAAGCGTATAATTGATAGCTTCGGCAATCATCCGTCATTTGTCATGCTTTCGCCGAGTAACGAGCCAAGCGGTGATTGGTATGAGCCACTCATGGATTGGGTAAGATATGCAAAAGGACTTGACTCACATAGATTATATACATTGCAGTCCGGTTGGCCTATACCATGTCCTTCGGAGGAGATTACGGAGACAGATTATTTATATTATCATCGTTCGGGACAAGGTCCTTTTGGTGGCGGAACCATTAGAGGAAAAAAAGGCTGGGGAGGCAGAGATTACACTCCTTCGCTTGAAGGAGTTAAGCATCCTGTTATATGTCATGAACTCGGACAGTGGTGTAGCTATCCTGATTTTGATATTATCAATAAATTTACCGGATATATGCGCCCCGGTAATTATGAGGTGTTTAAGGCAAGAGCAAAGCAAATGGGAGTTCTTGATAAGAATAAAGAATTTGCTTATGCGTCAGGTAGATTCCAGGTTCAGATGTATAAGGAGGATTTGGAGGCTAATTTCAGAACTCCGAAGATTTATGGTTTTGAGCTTCTCGATCTTCACGATTATCCGGGACAGGGAACTGCGTTGGTCGGAGTACTGGATACCTTCTGGGATGGTAAAGGATATATAGAAGCCAAGGAATTCAGACAGTTCTGTGCACCTACGGTGTTGCTTCTTAGAATGCCAAAGGCAGTATATACGGATTCAGAGGGATTTAGTGCAACACTTGAGCTTGCTCATTTTGATAAAAAAGCTTTAACAGATGTATGTGTACGTTGGCAATTAAGAGAACGTACTTCTAAGATTGCTTACAGAGAAGGAAGTTTTAAGCATGCTAAGCTTTCCTGCGGTAAAAATATACCTATAGGAACTATAGAGTTTAGTTTTGAAGATGTGCCTAATAATAAAGCATATGAACTTGTTGCTTGGTTAGAGCTTAAAGGTGCGACAACAGGTTATGAGACTGCTACTGTGAGCAACTATTGGAGATTGTGGTTATATAAAACTGATATACAGATGAAGACAACAACCAAGAACGCAGTGTATACACGTTCCTTCAGGGAAGCAAAGAAGGCACTTTCCGAAGGCAAGAATGTTCTCTATATGCCGTCACTTTCAGTGCTTTCATGGGAGTGCCCGCCACTTAGTACAGCTCCTGCATTTTGGAATAATCAGATGGGACCTAAGTGGGACAGAGGAATGGGACTTCTGATTGATAAGAAGCATCCTTCACTTAAAGGCTTCGCAACGGAAGAGTATCAGGAAGGACAGTGGGATGCTATAGTGCGAAATGCTAAGGGATTTAATCTGGCAGGCTTTTCAGATGAATTTGAACCTATAGTATATGCTATTGATGAATGGAACAGAAGCTATAAAATGGGTCTTATATGGGAAGCCAAGGCTTTAGAAGGTAAGCTTCTTGTAGTAAGCGCGGACCTTGAGAATGCTGCTAAGCTTTCAAAGGGAGGAACAGTACTTTTTAACAGTCTTATCGATTATGTGGATTCAGAAGAATTTAACCCTGCACATACTGTGAAATGGGAGATTTTTGAAGAGAAATTCGCTGATACACTTTCACTTAAGAGACATGATGTTAAGCTTGAGGTAGTTACCAGCGAGGAGATGGAGAAGCCGATTACTGATGAGGATATGGAGAATCTTAAAGCCGGTGACCCGGGCAGAATGTTCTTTGCAAGAAAATGCGGATATCCTTTTGAGATAAAGTTTGATTTTGGCGGGCTTAAGACCGTTAAGGGTATAGACTATATGCCGGGACAGTATATAAGAACCCATGTAGGAGACATAAAGGATTTCGAAATTGATGCGTGGATAAATGATAAATATATAACCGTTTACAAAGATACTGCTCCGACATCATTTGATGTTAAGAAGATTAGATTTTCCATGCCGGTTAATACGGATAAGATAGTGCTTAGAGTACTTAATGGTTACGGAAAAGAAAGATATCATGCATGGACGGAAGGTAAGAACGGATGGGAATGTAATCGTATAGATTTTAATGACCAATCCGTATGTATCGGTGGACTGGCATTGGATATGGATGACGATTCATGGCAGGATATGACAAGTAATGAGCTCGTAATGCGTGATACCAAGACGATTACTGTCGAAATAGATGATTAAATGCGATTGTTTTTGCTTGCGGACAGTATGCGCATTATGATAGGGTAATAGAGGGAAAATAAGGTGGAGAGATAAAACTATGAACTATGAACAGTCGATAGATTATTTATATGGTATTCCTAAATTCACAAAGGAACCATCGCTTATGTGCGCTGAAAGAATTCTTGAGGAGCTTGGAAGTCCTGAGAAAAACATGAGAATTATCCATGTGGCAGGAACTAACGGCAAAGGCTCCGTATGTGCATACATAAGCTCTGTAATTAAAGTATCGGGAAGAAAAGTAGGTCTTTTTACATCTCCACATCTTGTTTCAATGGAGGAACGAATCCGTATAAACGGAATCAATGTTTCCAAAGAACTGTTTCTTGAAGCATTTATGGAACTTAAAGAATGTGAGGACAGATTAAAGGAGGAAACCGGAAGGTTTTCTTTCTTTGAGTATCTGTTTGGAATGGCAATGTATTGTTTCAAAAAAGAGTCCGTGGAATATGCTGTGATGGAAACAGGACTTGGCGGAAGGCTGGATGCAACCAACGCCGTAGCTAAGCCTTTTGTTACAGTAATTACACCTGTAAGCCTTGACCATGTGAGCGTCCTTGGAGATACCGTAAGCCAAGTTGCCATGGAGAAGGCCGGTATAATTAAAAAGGATGTCCCTGTGGTCTTCTGGGCGGAGAATCCTGAGGTCAAAAATGTTATAGAAAAGGTGGCGTCAGAGAAGAATTCACAGGCGTTACCGATAGATAAGGGAAATTATGAAATTTTGCAAATAAGTGATAAAAGTGTTGATTTTTGCACTCATAATATGTATCATAAAAATGGTAGATATTCTGTGTCCTTAGCGACTGCACTTTATCAGGTAGAGAATGCACTTTTGTCGCTTGAAGCGCTGTATTATATGGCTACTAAGGATGCGAAATTAACCGATGAAGTAATTATAAAAGGCATTAAAGAAGCCTGCTGGCAGGGGCGTTTTCAGGAAGTGGCAGAGGGAGTCATTGTGGATGGAGCGCATAATGAGGCAGGTATTCTGAGTTTTATAGAGGCAGTATCTACGAGAGAAAGTGTCATTGATGTGACTAAAAAGGTGCTTCTGTTTGCAGTTATGGGTGACAAGGATTATGACAAGATGATTGAACTCATCTGTAAGAACCTTGAATTTGAGACGGTTATAATAACGAGAAGCGGCGGTGAACGCGGAATGAAGCCGTAGGCACTGGTAGAGATATTTAGTAAGAATACAGCCCCGGAGCGTTTGGTTGCCATAGAGGATTGGAAGGAAGCTTTCGAGAAGGGAAGAGAGCTTGCTGCACATAACAAAGGTACCTTGTACTGTGTTGGCTCGCTATATCTGGTGGGGGCTGTTTTAGAAGAATATGGAGGTAGCATATGATTAATTTTGAAGAAGAGATTAAGAAATTTCATCCAAGTCTTGAAGTAGAAGAGGCAGAGGATGCTATATATAATAATGACTTAACAGATATGGTTGACATAATGATTGCGATGCTCAGAGAAGAAGAGGACGAAGACGATAATGAATAACAGATAGGAGCTACTACATGAGATGTTATAAATGTAATGCTACATTGTCGGAACAGGACTACTGTAACAAATGTGGCACTGATGTCAAAATTTACAAGAAAATAATACGTAGCTCTGAAGCTTATTATAATATGGGACTTGAGAGAGCGAAGACACGTGATTTGTCAGGCGCGGCGGATTGCTTAAGGCGAAGTATTAAATATAACAAACACAATACTAATGCAAGAAATTTGCTTGGTCTTGTGTATTTTGAAATGGGAGAGGTTGTGGCTGCGTTATCCGAATGGGTAATCAGTCTTAATCTCCAGCCGGAGAAGAACATTGCAGATGTATACCTTGATAAAGTGCATCGTGATGCCGCTAAATTAGATGTTATTAATCAGACTATTAAGAAATATAATCAGACTTTGGCGTATGCTAAGCAGAATAGCGAAGACCTGGCCTTGATACAGATGAAGAAGGTGCTTAATCTTTATCCGAATCTTATTAAGGGACACCAGCTTCTTACACTCCTTTATATTAATATGGGAGACTATGAGAGAGCACTTAAGGCTATAACGAAAGCGTTAAAGATAGACAGAAACAATCCTCTTTCCCTGCAGTATGCTGAGGAGATAAAGAAGGTTCTTGAATCTAACGGTAAGTCTATTTATTCTGACAAGATGGGTAAGGGAAAACATATCCCTGATAACGGAAAGCTGGCATATGTATCGGTTCCGGAGCATGAGGATTCAAGGAGCAGAGCAGATGATGTTAGCATAACACCTACTCATTATAAGGAGAGCTCTTCTAACGGAGGATGGGCAATTCTTAATATAATTATCGGAATTGCAATAGGTGTGGCACTTACATGGTTCCTTATTTTGCCAAATAAGCTGGCGCAGAAGGATGAAGATAGTAAGGCGAAGATTAATGAGCTTAACATTATGATAGACAGTAAGTCGTCAACTATTACTAATCTTCAGGAATCTATTACTGAGCTTGAGAGTGTAAGGGATAAGCTTCAGGCTAATCTTACAAGCGTAGAGAAAGAGAATGAGATAATAGCCGTATATAATAATCTTTTGGAAGGCATAGATCTTTATATGTCTGAAAAACATCTGGCAGCATATGAACATTTCAAGAATATTGACATAGAAACTGTGACAGATGAGACTTATATAGCGGTATATAACGCAATAGTGGAGAAGAATAATATTATAGTTGCCGCGATGTATTATGATGAGGGATATAATAATTACTATTTAAGTGGTGATTATGAGACCTCGGCACAATATATACAGATAGCATATGATCTTAATCCTGAAGAGAAATATCATATTTATTATCTGGCAAGGTCTTTGGACAGACTTAATGTAGATGAATATGTGCCAAAGGCGAAGGAATTATATCAGAAGGTAATCGATATGTTCCCGGATACAAGTACAGCTGATTATGCTAAGCAGTATTTGAAGAATTTGAAATAAATATATGTAAAATAACACGAAGTATGACTAACGATAAATGGTAGAAACCAAGGTCTTACTTCGTGTTTTTATTTTTAAAACGGAGGGGTAAAATGGATAATACTACTTATTCACTGAGGGACAGAGTACTGTTTGTCAAACTTACAAAAGAATTAGACCATCACAATGCTATAGGAATCAGATATACTGCGGATGAGCTTCTTAATCAGAAGCAATGTGACAGCGTGGTGTTTGATTTCGCGAATACTGTTTTTATGGATAGCTCAGGGATTGGAGTTATTATGGGACGTTACCGTAAGGTTAGGGAAATCGGTGGTTTTATAGGGGTTACCGGAGTAGGAGAAAGTATCAATCGCATACTTGAAATCTCAGGTATGTACAAGCTTGTAAAAAAAATTGATATGGGGGAGATGGAAAATGGAAACTAATCAGATGAGTCTGGAATTTGATGCTAAATCAGAGAACGAGGCATTTGCAAGAATAACTGTTGCAGCATTTATTTCGCAACTGGACCCGACATTGGAGGAGCTGGCAGATATTAAGACTGCTGTTTCGGAGGCTGTTACCAATTCGATAATCCATGGCTATGATAATGGACCCGGTAGGATTAAAATGGAGTGCAAACTGGAAGACAGGGATGTATTCGTGACAATAGAAGATAAGGGTAAAGGTATAGAAGATATAGAGAAAGCGAGAGAACCGCTTTTTACAACCAAACCTGAGCTTGAACGTTCGGGAATGGGTTTTGTATTCATGGAAATTTTTATGGATGGATTAGAAGTGCTTTCGAATCCAGGCGAAGGCTGTATTATACGAATGAGGAAACATATCGGAAGCATGGCTTAGGAAGTACATATGGATGCCACAATAACTCTCATAGAGGCGGCGCACCAAGGGGATAAAGTAGCAAGAGAGCGGCTGGTTGTGGAAAATATGGGCTTAGTCTGGAGCATAGTCCGTAGATTTGCCGGAAGAGGATACGAAATGGAGGATTTATTTCAAATAGGGAGCATAGGACTGATGAAAGCAATTGATAAATTTGATACATCTTTTGAGGTGAGATTTTCTACCTATGCGGTTCCTATGATAACCGGAGAGATAAAGAGGTTCCTAAGAGATGACGGTATGGTGAAAATCAGCCGTTCAATAAAAGAAAACGGATGGAAGCTAAAGCATGCAGAGGAAAAACTGGTAAGAGAGCTTGGAAGGGAGGTCACGCTTGAAGAACTTTCAAGTGAGACAGGAATAGCTGTGGAGGATATTGTATTGGCATTCGAGGCCAATACGGAGATAGAATCTATATATAAGTCTGTATATCAGGGGGATGGTAACGAGATATATCTTATAGACAAGCTTAAAGAGAGAACAGACGAAAATGAGAAATTGTTAAACAGTATTGCCTTAGAGCAGATTCTGGGAATACTTTCGGAGAATGAAAGAAGGCTTATTGAACTTAGATATTTTAAGGAGAAAACTCAGGTCGAGGTAGCTAGAGAGTTATCGGTGAGTCAGGTGCAGGTGTCAAGAATGGAGAAAAAAATATTATTAAAAATGAGGGAGTACCTAAAATAGAATTGTTTTTCATATTTGTATAAAGAATTAAAATCCGAAGATAATAAAGTAAGAAAAATTTTTCGGAGGATGCATGAAAGAGATACTGTATATTAAGCTTGGGCAAAATACAGAGGTGAGTAAACCGGATGTGTATATCGGTGATATTGCGCAACTTGAATGCACGAACACCGAGGTATTGGAAAAGGTGAAAGGCATAAAGCTTATGGAGCTTTCGCCTAAAAAGAAAAGGTGTGTAAACTCAATGTTGACAGTTATAGAGCTTATCCATAAAGAATATCCGTTACTGGAAATCCATACACTCGGAGAAGCAGATTTCATAGTTACTTATCGTGTGCCGAAGGAAAGAGCAAAGATAGTAGTTTGTCTAAAGGTTCTGGCGGTGTGTCTTATAATATTCTGCGGGGCAGCATTTTCGATAATGGCGTTTAATCAGGACGCTGGAGTGACAGATATCTTTAAGAACATATATAAGCTCGTCATGGGAAAGGAAGCAGAAGGCTTTACGATTCTTGAGTTAATGTATTCCGCGGGCTTGGTATGTGGAATTATAATTTTCTATAATCACATAGGTAAGGTTAATATATCAAAGGACCCGACGCCAATTGAGGTAGAGATGAGGTTATATGAGGAAGAAATCAATACAACCTTGATTGATAACGATGGCAGACAGCAGGAACATTCGGGGAGATAGGAATGTGGATTAAAGAGATATTATTGGTGATTATAGGACTGGGTAGCGGCTTTGTGGTAGCGGCAGGAGTATTTGCACTTGTAAGTGCGATAGGAGTTATCACACGAATGGCAGGTGTAACGCATACAGGCAAATATGCAAGGCTTTATGAGGATGCTATCATGTGCGGAGCTACGATTGGCAATATAGTATCGGTTTATAAGCCGGCACTGCCTATAGGAAGCGTAGGACTTGCGTTATATGGTATATTTTCCGGAATATATGTGGGAGTGCTTGCAGTATCGTTAGCAGAAAGCATTAATGCAACATCGATTTTTACTAGAAGAAGCCGCATAAAAGGCGGATTGGGCTTTATAGTTACAGCACTTGCTCTGGGTAAGGGCGTAGGCTCATTTATTATGTTTTTCATGCAATGGGGGTAGATGAATATGGGAAAAAAGGCAACAGCCAATAAGCAAATTCTAAATGACAGTCAGGCATATAACGATTATGTCAAGCAGGTTACTCCAAAGAGCAATCTTTTTCTTGATATGATTAAGGCGTTTCTTGTAGGTGGAGTTATCTGCACTATAGGACAAGCGTCTACTAATTTTTTTATGAATTACGGAATAGAGAAAGATACTGCTAATCTCTATACACTTTTAGTGCTTATAGGAGTTACGGTTATCTTGACGGGTATAAATGTATTTCCGAGCATAGTTAAATTTGGTGGCGCAGGAGCACTTGTACCCATAACCGGTTTTGCTAATTCGGTTGCGTCACCGGCTATTGAATATAAGACAGAGGGACAGGTATTCGGTATAGGTTGCAAGATATTTACAATCGCCGGACCGGTCATATTATATGGAATATTAACGAGCTGGTTATTAGGTATGATTTACTGGGTATTTAAGCTTCTTGGAATGTAGAAAATGTTGCTAATTTCATTGTTAAATTATTAGCTATATGGTAAAATAAAGCCTGGCGGAGGTGTTTACATGTCAGGAACAAATACTAGAATAAGAAAGCTATGTTTTGCAGGAATGTTTCTTTCAATAGGATGGTTATTGCCGTTTGTTACAGGGCAGGTACCTGAGATAGGTAATATGCTTTGTCCGATGCACATTCCTGTAATGATAGCCGGATATATGCTTGGACCGTGGTATGGATTGCTTGTGGGATTACTTACACCGGTTACAAGAAGCTTCATCTTTGGAAGTCCGACGTTGTATCCGAGGGCTGTATGCATGATGTTTGAATTAGCAGCATACGGATATCTGTGTCCGGCGATTTTGAAGCTAATGGGTAGAAAGATTAAAAGTAGTATGGCAGCGGTTTACATATCACTAGTGTTTGCTGCTCTCATGGGAAGAGTAGTATGGGGAACAGCGCAGGTTATCTTTGGTGTATTTACGAAGAATGTATTTACGTGGGCGGCATTTATGAGTGGTGCCTTCGTGACTGCGTGGCCGGGAATATTGCTTCAGCTTCTTTTGATTCCACCGCTTGTTGTTTTGCTAAAAAACGCATCAGTTTTTAAGTAGTATGCAGATATACAAAGGAGGAGTTTGGATGGGTAAATTAGAAGATAAGTTAGAGACGCTTATTAAGGAAAAAAATAGGGTTGTACTTGCAATAGACGGAATGTGCGCTTCTGGGAAAACGCTTTTTGCGTCCAAGCTTTCCGAGAAATACGACGGAACGGTTATTCATTGTGACGATTTCTTCCTGCCGCCGGATATGCGCACGCCTAAGCGTTATAAAGAACCGGGAGGCAATATCCATTATGAAAGACTTAAGACGGAAGTAATAGACAAGCTTCAGTCAAAGGGCGGATTCTCATACGGAAGATTTGATTGCAAGAAGATGGCTATAACAGAAGAGGTAATAGTACCCGATAAGAAATTAGTGATTGTAGAAGGTGCATATTCAATGCATCCGTTCTTCGGAAAATATTACGATATGTCCTTGTTTATGCGAGTATCCACGGAGGAACAGGAGAAAAGAATAGTAAGTCGAAATCAAGACCTGAAAGTATTTCGTGAGAAATGGATGCCGCTCGAAAGAGAATATTTTATTTATATGGGCATAGAGGAAAAGGCAGACTTAACGATTTTGTCAGAGCATGATTTTGTTTTGAATTATACATAATTAGGAGAAAAGTGATGAAACAGATTAAGGTTTATCAGAATGATAATTACAAGGAACTTGGAGATTTGTACGGACTGTTTTTTGAAGATATTAATCATGCGGCAGATGGTGGATTGTACGCAGAACTCGTACAGAACCGTTCATTTGAATATTGTGAGATAGATAAGAAAGAGTATCACTCCCTTACAGCATGGGAGAAGTCCGATGCACTTTCGTGGGAGGTTATAAGCGACAGACCGCTTAACGAGGAGAATCGTAACTATCTTAGAGTAGAGGCTTCTGAGGGTTCTTTTATTAGAAATACCGGTTATAACACAGGTGTGTATGTTGAATCCGGTAAGAAATATGATTTTTCAGTATTTGCTAGAACCATCGGAGCCGCTAAAACAGTAACGGTAACAGTTGTAGATGAGGCAGATAATGTATGTGCTGCTGCCACGGAAGTAATATGTGTTAGCAAAGATGAATGGACAAAATATGAGCTTGAGCTTACTGCATCAACTACTACATACAACGGAAGACTTAAGCTTACATTTGAAGCTGCAGGAGTGTATGAGTTTGATATGGTATCACTTTTTCCACAGGATACTTTTATGGGAAGAAAAGGTGGTCTTAGAAAGGATATCGCAGAGGCACTTAAGGAAATGAAGCCTAAGTTTATGCGCTTCCCGGGTGGATGTCTTACACATGACGGAAGCCTTAATGACCATGACAGAAATTCAATGTATCGTTGGAGAAGAACTCTCGGTAAGGTGGAAGAGAGACCTACATGGCGCAATAACTGGGGATATAATCAGACTCTTGGACTTGGATATTATGAGTACTTCTGTCTCTGTGAAGATATAGGAGCTAAGCCTCTTCCTGTTCTTCCGGGAGGATTTAATCCGCATAAGGGAGAAGGAGTACCGATTGAGAATATAGGCGAATGGGTACAGGAGGCACTTGACCTTATTGAGTTCGCTAATGGTGGCGTTGATACCAAGTATGGTGCAATAAGAGCCGAAATGGGTCATCCTGAGCCGTTTAACATGGAATATATAGGAATAGGCAATGAGGAGATAGGCGACGGTTTCTTCGAGAGATATCCGTATTTCCATAATGCTATCAGGGAGAAATATCCGGATATTAAGATTATTAATTCGGCAGGGCCGTTTGCTGTAGGCGAAGGCTATGATGCGGGATGGACTTCTGCTAAGATGTACGGTTCCGATTTGGTAGACGAGCATTACTATTCATCACCTGAATGGTTCCTTGCTAATATGCACCATTATGAAGACTATGATGCTAACGGACCTAAGGTTTTCCTCGGTGAATACGCTTCATGGGGCAATACATATTATAATGCATTGGTTGAAGCAGCATATATGACACATCTTGAAAGATCTAAAGCAGTAGCTCTTGCCTGCTATGCACCGATGCTTTGCAATGTTGATTATGTAAATTGGAGACCGGATATGCTCTGGTTTAACAATCATGAGATAATGAAAACACCTAATTATTATGTACAGAAAATGTTCATGGAGCACCAGGGAACAGATGCTGTAAGATATGAGCTTACAGACCTTTCGGAGATAATTAAGCTTGGTGATAAGGAGAATCTGGCAGGTAAGATAGCAATAGCAGCTAATGATGTTACAGGTAAGATTTGGGATATGAAGCTTACGGATTGTGACACTAATGAAGTAAAGACGGCAGAGGATGTTGAACTTACAGATAATTCCGAGCACCTTTTCTTTGAGATAGATGAGACAAAGAAATTTGCACTTGAGTTTAAATTTAAGAGAAGTACGGGGCGAAAAGGACTTAAGATTTTCTTTGGTAAGACAGAGAATAGTGTTATCATGTGGGAATTTGGTGGCTGGGACAACTGGGATTGCAATATATCTTCAATTGTTAACGGCAGAGCATCTGCAATTTCACACAGAATCTTCCATGTAGAGGATATAGAATATACACTTAGGTTAGAGGCAGACGGACGTAGTATTAAGACCTATGTAAATGGTGAGCTTTATAACAATACAACCGACAGACTTCCTGAACTTGAGGAAGTATATGTAGCAGCCTCCACAGATTCTGCTACCGGAGAGACAGTTCTTAAGGTTGTTAATCTAACCGGAGAGGATAAGAATATAGATGTTGTGCTTGATGGAGACTCAAAGACTAAGGTAGAATCAATCTCACTTGAAGGACATGAGCTGTCTGCGGTTAATTCTTTTGAGAATCCTGATAATATTTGTTTAAAAAATGATATTCTAAAGATTAACGACAATAAGCTTAACCATACATTCAAAGCACATTCGGTTACTGTGCTTGTATTTGGAGCTTAATGTTAGAAAGGTTTTGTTATGAAGAATAAGGCTAAAAGAAGCCTTACCGAGGGGCCAATACTGCAGGTGCTTGCAAAATTGGCCCTTCCTATTATGGCTTCGTCATTTTTGTCAACGGCATATGGAATAACGGATATGGCATGGATTGGAAAGCTTGGCTCAAAGGCGGTCGCAGGAGTAGGCGTAGGCGGAATGTACATGTGGCTTTCAAGCGGACTGGTATCTCTTGCCAAGATGGGCGGACAGGTTAAAATGGCACAGGAAATCGGCGCCGGTAATGAAGAAAATGCCAAGAAATATGCGCATGCCGCTCTTTGGCTTACAACCATATTCGGTATAGTTTTCGGACTTGTGTGTATGGTTTTTACAGATGGACTTATAGCGCTTCTTGGAATAGACGAAGCGGTGACTGTAAAGCATGCAGATATCTATATGAAGATTACCTGTGGGCTTGTAATATTCGCTTTCCTTGGAAGGACACTTACCGGACTTTACACGGCACAGGGAGATTCTAGGACACCTCTTAAGGCTAATGTAGTCGGACTTGTTACCAATATGGTACTTGATCCTATGCTTATACTTGGATTTGGACCTATTCCTAAGATGGGTGTGTTCGGTGCTGCGCTTGCAACTGTATTTTCACAGTTATTGGTTGTATTGGTGCTTGTTTGGGGAATTGCTTTTGATAAAAAGAAAAGTAACGTACTAAGAGGTATTAATTATCTCAGTATTCCGGATATGAAATATATATCAGGTGTAATTAAGATAGGAACTCCGACAGCACTTCAGAGTATGTTGTATTGCATAATATCCATGATACTTACGAGATTTGCAAGTGTTTTTGGAGAGGATGTAATAGCTACACAGAGAGTCGGGGAGCAGATAGAATCCATTTCATGGAATACGGCAGATGGTTTTGCCGCAGCCATGAATGCTTTTGCGGCGCAGAATTTCGGCGCTATGCAAATGAAAAGAATAAAGAAAGGCTACAAACTATCCGTAGGAATGTTGCTTGCATGGGGATGTCTGGTAGCCTTCGTATTTATAGTATTTCCGAGAGGAATATCGGAGATATTCTTCTATGAGGCAAATGCTATTTCATATTCGATTAAATATCTCATGATTATCGGCATAAGTGAGCCTTTTATGTGTATAGAGCTTCTTGCTACCGGGGCTATATCGGGAATGGGAAATACTAAGATATGCAGCATCATAAGTATTATATTCACCGGTTTAAGAATACCGCTCGCATTAGTTCTTATGGAGCTTGGCCTCGGAATACTTGGTATCTGGTTGGCAATAGCCATTTCAAGTGTTATAAAAGGCATTGTATTGCATATTGCTTTCTATAGAGTTTTAAAGCTTAATGCTAATCTCACCACTGTTTAGGGTAATAGTGTTTCCGTTTTCAAGCCGGACGATAAGATTACAGTTATCATCTATTGATAAAGCTGTGGCAGGTGTACCCTCCGGCGAATCCATAATACGGATTGGTTTGCCAAGAACCAGGGAGCGATTACGATATTCTTCTAAGAAGCTGTTACGTGAAGGAAGCTCCTTATAGAAACTAAGCAAATAATCAAGCACCGAGGCGATTATTTTACCGCGAATCTCATTACGGTTATAGTTAATGTCATCGGGGGTGCTATTTTTATCTGAGAGCATTGCTTGTGACGCTATGTTATTAAGTTCAGTTGGGAAACCGCCGTCAGGCTCGAAGACATTGATACCTATACCAAGAACTACATATTTTGGAAAAGAATCAGTGCTCGTAAATGAGGCCTCTGTAAGTATACCGCAAACCTTACGGTTATTTATGAATATGTCATTAATCCACTTGATACCGGTGGGTTGATGGCATATTTTTTCTAAGGCTTTGGCAACTGCAACAGCAGCGGCAGTAGTTATAAGCGGAGCCTCTGTCGGAAGTATACGGGGTTTAAGAAGTATGCTCATATATATTCCCGTACCTGCCGGCGAGAAAAAGGCGCGTCCGAAGCGGCCATGTCCGCCGGTTTGGCTTTCAGCAAGGATAACTTTTCCTTCCCTAAGAGTGTCATCGGTTGCTGCCATAGACTTAAGCGTCTTATTGGTAGACTCGAGCACTTCAAATATTTCTATATCATAAAAATCTTTATTTTCTAATTGCTCTGTAATGTGCGAAGGTTGCAGCATCATAAAAAATCCTTTCCGCATTTTCAATATTGCTTTCATTTCTTTTCCATTCGGAAGGGGAACATCCCATAAATGCCTGAAATGTACGATTAAAGCTTGATAAGGTTGGAAAACCAGATAAAACAGCAAGCTCTTTCATCTGTAATTTGTCCTGATGGATTAGCTGGCAGGCTCTTTGTATTCTAAGATGGTTAATGTAGTCAAGAGGACCGATATTCATTACTTCATTAAAGCATCTTCTGAAATGAGCTTCGCTAAGGTTGCAACATTCCATGGCTATATGCGCTACGGATATTTTCTTGGTGTAGTTGGTATGCATATAGTTAAGAGCCTTATGGATAAACCATTCAGAAGCGTTGCTGTTTGCTGTGCGAGTGGCAGGCTTTCTAGACATGAGAATAAGGAGTGACAGAAGCAGACCTTTTAAGGCAATCTGATAATCCGGTTTCCTTTCATGAAGCTCTTTAAATATCTGAGTAATAATTTGGTATGCCTGAGGGGAATCACTTTCTTTAATCAAGCCTGAAGCATTACTCAGGGCACTTATGGATTCATTAAAAAAAGAATCCGGAAGTGAATCACTAAACATAAGATGTGGGTCAAAATACAAGTATTCCCAGGAACTATCACTTCTTCGATTAATTGAGTCGGCGTTAGCAGATGGAGCGGAAGCATCTTTAGAAACTATAGGCTTGCCATAAGAGGTATGGTTAGTATTAGCAAAAATAAAAGAACAGTCTCCGGAGGTAAAAGGCTCGGAGGTGTCTTCTACGACTAATGCACCTGTGCCGGAGAGACACATACCTATTTCGATGCAGTTATGGAAATGAAGCGTGGGTGTAAGTCTGTTTCCCAAAACCCAATTATTGCCCAATAGCGCAACACCCGGGAAGCTGACAGGAAAGTTAAAATGACGATAGGAGCTGATGGATTTATTTGTTTTGTATATCATGGGAACTCCTTTCGTTTAATTTGCCGAAAAAGAAGAATGATGAAGATTCTTCTTCTGGATTGAACGTTTCTTATTACGCCACTCCTTTGGTGAAATGTCGTATTGTGTTTTAAAAGCCTTGTAGAAGCCTGATAAAGACTGAAAACCAACTTCAATGGATATGTTAATGATTGAAAGCTCAGTGCTATATAAGAGTTCGCATGCCTTTTGAAGACGCAACCGGGTGATATATTGGTGAGGAGTTTCACCGATAAGCTCCGAGAAGAGCGAATTAAACCCTGCAGAAGTCATGTTGCAGAGCTCGGAAAGAGCTTTCGAATTAGTTGCTTTCTCGGGAGCAGAGTGTATGTGCCTGAGCGCCGGAATAAGTGAAGACATATTTTTATATCTCGAAGGAGAATGGTTGTCCGTGACTCCTATTTGTCTTGTTAATATGGTCATAAACGTGAGGAAAAGCCCTTTTATTATAAGCTTGTAATTATCCTTTTTAGCAATGCTTTCTTCTATCATAAGATTCAGGTAGTAAAACAGGTCGGAATGCTCTGAAGCCGAGAATATAAAAGGAACCTCAGATGTCTTATACCACTGCATTTCATTAGGAAGCCCGTACGGAAAAAAATCATACAGAAGTTCGTCGGGTTTTATGTAAAGATATTTGCAGTCTTCTCCCTGAGAAGCCTCCTTATGAGTAAAAAAGTGCATGGAATAAGGAGATAATATAAAGAAATTATCATTATTCAAGGTATATGTCGTATTCTCGAAGGATAAAGTATGTTCGCCTTTATGGCAAATCCCGATTTCAAGACAATTATGAAAATGATATAATTGCTGCTGCTGTTGCTGCTGCTGTGCAGAGTCTTGGTAAGAAGTATGTACACTTTGAGGAGTAAGAAGAAGAAAAGGGAACTCCTCGGATAATTTATATTCACGATATTCAAGCTTTAAAGTGGAATTTTTCATGTAATCACCTGTTAAAGATCGATTGTATTTATAAAAATTACTGCTAGTATGATTATATCCTTAGGAAAAAATATTGTAAAGGACAAAAGTAAAACAGCCTGGCCAATAGTTAGGGGGAGGAGAGGCAGGCTGTTTTACGATATAGGGAAATAAAATTAGGATATTGTCAATAAAGTTAAAATGTATATGGCAAGTGCCTTTTGCATACGTACAATGGAAATAGCTTCATCAGGCTGGTGATAATCACCGTGACCCGGAAGGAAAAGTCCTTCAGGCGCCTTTGGAAGCGGCATGCCGGTTCCGAAAGCGAAAGCATTAGGTAATTTACGTGCATAAGTACCGCCGCTCATAATAAATGGTTTGGTATTAAGTCCCATGTAATCATTGTAGACGGATGTAATCTTGTCAACAATCGGATTAGACGGATCAAAATAAGTTGCTTTAACGAATCTTGTTACCTGCAAGGTATGTCCTGCTAATTCACAGGCTTCCTTAGCTAAGGCTTCAAATTGTATATCGTTTTTGGAAATCGGATATTTGGAAATAAATGAAAACTTGAAATTGCCATCTTCCAAATATTCAGCTGTCGTGCATGTAAGGACGATAGGTCCTGATTCTTCATCGGTACAGTGTACATTAAGAGCAGTACCGTCATAATTAGTATTAACATCCTTGCAGAGACGTAAAATATCTTTGTCATGCTCGCTTATTATATTACAATCAAAAATTGCATTAAGGAGCTTCTTCAATGCATCGTCGCCACCATGAGGCATAGCTGCATTCTTAGCGATTCCGGTTGCTGTCAATGTGTAATTGCCGTCAGCATCGGTCTTTACTTGTATATATTCAGGCAAAGTAGCCAGATTATCCTTGTTCTTAAAATCGGAAGCCAGAGTTATGGCTGCCATATCAGGAATCATATAAGGGGAAGTAGAGGTCTTAAAATTAAGAACTTCCTTGCTAAACTTATTGATAGAAGTAATGTTACCGTTAAATGTTCCTCGTTCGCCAAGACACACAGGGAAACCGCTGTCAGGAACTAAAGAAAGATTAGGGCATGGATGATTCTCAACAAAATAATCAAGATCATACATTCCTTGTTCTTCACATGTTCCGAGGTAAAGCTTAACATTATGTTTAACAGGTACATTAAATTCCTTTAAAAAGCGCATTGCGTAGAGACCAACGATAGCAGAGCTTTTGTTGTCCTGACAACCTCTGCCGATTACGTAGCCGTCCTTCACCTGTGCCTCGTAAGGAGGATATACCCATCCGTCACCCTCAGGAACTACATCCAGATGAGCCCAAATTCCGATATCATCTTCAAGGTCGTTAAGTTCTATACAACCAACATAGTTGTTGTAATTCTTGGTGCTGAATCCATATTGAAAGCCGATGGAAAGCATCTTGTTAAGAACATCCTGACATCCCTGACCATAAGGCTTTATAGGACTGTTAAACTCGGCAACACTTTTGATGTTGGTTATGGTTATTAAGTCTTCTAAGAGGGCAGGTGTGTGTTCTTCTACCCATTTATCGATAAATTCTGCTGTAAACATGAACTCACTCCTTATAAATTCATTCGTATTATAGGCACAGAAACATTTAGTATAAAAATGAATTGCACTTAAAATATATCGTTAACATAAGTATATTTTAGTGGATTGAAAAATTCTATATAAAATAGCAACGAAAACTGTGCAAAAACGAACATTTTCACAAAAATGTGCGATTTTGCACAGTTTTGTATGCAAAAATAAGAGAAAGTAGAAAAAATATATGATATTATATTGTTGCGATAAAGATTTGACAGGAATATCCCTGTAAAGATTTAGAATCTATCCGTATAGCGGATAAAATATAAAGGAGGAAACGACGTGACAAAAAAAGAAAGAGTACTTAATGCAATGAATAACAAACCTGTTGACAGACCACCGGTTAGCTTCTGGTTCCATTTTCCGTTAGATATGGATCTTGATAAGGATTGTGTGGCAGCACATCTTGATTATTATAAGAAGTGTGATGTGGATTTTGTCAAAATCATGTGTGATGGTTTCTTTGATTATCCTAATCCCATTATTCCTAATATAAAGAATCCTGAAGATTGGTATAATATGAAGCCTTTAGGAGCAGATCATCCGTTTATCAGAGGACAGGTTAAGAGAGTTAAGGAAATAGTTGATGCTATTGGCGATGAATGTATGACATTTTATAATGTATTTTGTCCGATGTCATCTTTCCGCTTCGGAACTTCAGAAGAACTTCTTATGGAGCATTTGAAGGCTAATCCTGATGCGGTATTACATGCTTTTGATGTAATTGCTGAGGATGCAATCACTCTTTCACGTCTTGTAATAGAAGAAGCAGGTTGTGATGGAATATATTACTGTGTACAGAATGCAGAAGAATTCAGATTCAGCTATGATGAATATAGAAAGCTTGTTACACCAAGTGATTTGAAGGTGCTTGAGGCAGCTAACAAATTTAGCGATAATAACATTCTTCACTGCTGCGGATGGGCAGGCGACAAGAACCGTATAGAGGTATGGAAGGATTATCCGGCTAAGGCGATTAACTGGGCAGTTTATGTAGAAGATATGAACCTTACGGAAGGAAAGAAGTTCTTTGGCGGCAAATGTGTACTCGGAGGATTTGATAATCGCGAAGAAGGTGTATTGTGGTCAGGAACTGAAGAAGAAATTAAAGCTTTTACAAAAAAATGGTTGGAAGAGAACCAAGAAAATGGTATGATTATAGGAGCAGATTGTTCACTCGGAAGAGGCATGAAGCTCGATAATATAAAATATGTAGTTGATACTGTAAAAGAATCAGCCAAATAAGGGACGGAGGGTGTTTATGTACGTAGCAAATGAAGGAAGATATGAGAAGATGATTTACAATCGTAGTGGTAATACCGGACTTAAGTTGCCGGCTATGTCACTTGGCTTATGGCATAATTTTGGAGACGGAAGCAATTATGCTAACATGAAGGATATTGTTTTTACAAGTTTTGATCTTGGTATTACACATTTTGATTTAGCTAATAACTATGGTCCTGCACCGGGAAGTGCAGAGGAGAATTTTGGTAAGATGCTTGCAACTGACCTTAAGCCATACAGAGATGAGTTAATTATCTCTACTAAGGCAGGTTATGATATGTGGCCGGGACCTTACGGTAACTGGGGCTCTAAGAAATACCTTGTAGCATCTCTTGACCAAAGTCTTAAGAGAATGGGACTTGACTATGTTGATATTTATTATCATCACAGACCGGACCCTGAGACTCCTCTTTGGGAGACAATGGATGCACTTGCAGGTATCGTAAGATCAGGTAAGGCATTGTATGTTGCTTTATCAAACTACGGACCTGAGAGACTTGCTGAGGCAGCTAAGATTCTTAAGGAAATGGGTACACCATGTCTTATTCATCAGCATAGATATTCAATGCTTCAGAGAGGCTCAGAGAATCTTATTCCTGTAACCAAGGAAGCCGGAATGGGCTCAATAGCTTTCTGTCCGCTTGCACAGGGACTTCTTACAGACAAATATCTCAACGGAATTCCTGCAGATTCAAGAGCAGCAGGAAGCAGTGTATTCTTAAATGAGAAGGCTATCACAGATGATGTAACAACTAAGGTTGCTAAGCTTAATGAGATAGCTAAGGAAAGAGGCCAGTCACTTGCACAGATGGCACTTGTATGGGCTCTTAAGAGAGGCGAGCTTACATCAGTTATTCTTGGTGCAAGCCGTGCAGCACAGGTAGTTGAGAACGTGAAGGCACTTGATAATGTTGACTTCACTGACGATGAGATGGCTAAGATTGAAGACATCCTTCGTTAAAATGTAGCGGTACTAAATTCAGCAAAACAAATACGGGAATTGCGTGCAGATAATCTCAAATTTGAATTATCTGAGCGCAATTCCCGTATTTTTCTTCGTTAAGTGTTGATATTTTTGAAAGATATAAAGGAAGTATGGCGAAATTACCTACTGTAGCAGGGAGAAACACTAGGTAGTAGGTAAAAAACCGAGAAGCCACGGCGAAATTACCTACTGTAGCAGGAAGAAACACTAGCTAGTAGGTAAAAACCCGAGAAGCCACGGCGAAATTACCTACTGTAGCAGGAAGAAACACTAGGTAGTAGGTAAAAAACCGAGAAGCCACGGCGAAATTACCTACTGTAGCAGGAAGAAACACTAGGTAGTAGGTAAAAAACCGAGAAGCCATGACGAAATTACAGCTTGGAGGCTGAGAAAGAGGCATCCAGGCTGTAAAACCGGAAAATTCACGCCTGAAAGCGCACTCAACAACCTTCACCGGCACACTGTCAGTTAAGCACATATATCTTTGATTCATAAGAAAACCCGGGTAAATATATTTATTAAAAACTTTATATGCCATGGAGATGAGACTCTAAAATTATCGGTTCTATACTTTTCTTTGGGGTAAAGTAAAAAATAAATAGGCATAGAGATTCAATTCTTATATAATTAAGTCACCACAACAAAATATATAGAAAGGATTGAACCCTATGCCTATTTCTGATTTTACCTCAAAACTT
>JAFTJD010000047.1 GCA_017456585.1 Lachnospiraceae bacterium | reverse complement strand
CAAGCTGTTTCTCAAGAGAGCCACTGTTTACTCCCACACGGATAGGGATATTTCGCTCCTTTGCAACATCAACAACAGCTTTAACCCTATCAATTGCCCCAATATTACCGGGATTAATTCTTATCTTATCTGCGCCGTTTTCCATCGCCGCTATGGCAAGTCTGTAATCAAAATGAATGTCCGCCACAAGCGGAATCTCTATCCGCTTCTTAATCTCACCAAGAGCCTTAGCAGCTTCCATAGTCGGAACGGCACATCTTATTATTTCACAACCAAGCTTAGTAAGTCTTTGTATCTGACTTACAGTAGCTTCAACATCTTCTGTTTTGGTATTGGTCATGGACTGTATTCGTATCGGATTACCTCCGCCCACCAATACTCCACCGATATTTACAACCTTTGTATGTTCACGATGCATGTCAATTCCTCATTCCGTTAGTTAAATAATCTCTGAATATCATTAAAGAGCACTGCCACCATAAGTATCATAAGAAGCGCAAAACCTATAATATGGACGATGCCTTCCTTATTCCTGTCAAGTGGCTTACCTCTTATAGCCTCTATAAGTATAAATACAAGTCTTCCGCCGTCTAATGCAGGTATCGGAAGCAAGTTCATTATACCAAGGCTGACACTAAGCATCATTGTAAGGTTAGCAAGATTAAGGAATACATAATATACGTTCGTAGCTGTTGATGCATCCTCACTCTGACTTTCCTCCACAACGGTTCCTACCATATCTACGATACCAACAGGTCCCGCAAGGTCATCCATTCCAAGGTCTCCCACTATAAGCATCTTTAAACTCTTATATACCGAGCTAATCTGATACTTAAGCTCCCAAAGGCCATATTTCAACGTCTTCAAAGGTGACTCTGACTCTATTCTGTACATATTGTAGTAGAAGCCTGTACTGTAGGATACGCCTTTTTGCGCTACTACAGTAACAGATATAGTCTCACCACCACGCTCCAAAACGAGATCTACCGGCTCCTCTTTTAACGGATTAGCATCAAGATACGTAGTAAATTCAGCCGCTGTATCGAATTCCATTCCATTCAAGGAAAGAATCTTATCCCCTACCTTGGCTCCTGCGGTTGCAAGCGCACCACCTTCGGTAAGTGACAATATCTCCGGATAACGTCCCGAATTATCATATGTCATACCTATATAGTACTGCTCATGACGTTTAGGTCTGACTACCGCCGTATATTTCTCTCCGTCTCTTTCATAACGCACCTCTATAGGGCTGTCATTAATCGGATTAATATACTCCTCAAGATATATTTCACGCCCAAATATTACATTGGTTCCATCATACTCTACAATTCTGTCTCCGACTCTAAGACCGGCTTCATAAGCCGCTGAACCTTCTTCCACATAAGTAATTACAGCAGGATCATATCCGGCAAGACCGATTACAAAAATCGCCAGGATTAATGCAAGAATAATATTAAATATAGGACCTGCAGCTACTACCGAGAAACGTGCCCAAACCGAACGGTTATTAAACGCATTCTCGACATCACTATCCTCCATCTCGCCTACCATCATACATGAACCACCAAATGGAATAAGCTTTAATGAATATTTGGTTCCGCCTTTATTAAATGAGAAAAGTCTTGGTCCCATACCGATAGAGAACTCTGTTACACCTATCTTATTCTTTTTGGCAAGAAGCATGTGTCCAAGCTCATGAAAAAACACCAAAATACTAAATACAATCAAAGCTACTATAATATTCATTATCAAAATCCTTTCCAAATCTTATAAACACACCTACATGGCAAGTAATTCACGAATCTCCTTTTCGGTTGAAAGAATCTGCTCCACAGACGGATTAGCTACAAGCTTATGCTTCGACATAGCAAGCTCAATTTTGTCTGCAATCTCCGTAAATCCTATATTACCGTTAAGGAATGCCGCCACAGCCCACTCATTTGCCGCATTAAATGCAGTCGGCATACTTCCGCCGGCTCTCATGGCATCAAATGCAAGTCTAAGTCCCTTAAAATTCTCAAAATCAGGGGCTTCAAATATTATCTTTCCAAGCTCAAAGAAATCCAGTCTCGGAGTATTCATAACTCGTCTCTCCGGATAAAAGAGTGCGTACTGTATCGGCAACTTCATATCCGGCAATCCCATCTGTGCTATAATACTTCCATCCCTGAAGCAAACCATGGAATGTATTATACTCTGTGGTTGCACAACAACCTCTATATTCTCAAGTTCTACATCAAAAAGCCATTTGGCTTCCATCACTTCAAGTCCCTTATTAACCATTGTAGCAGAATCAATGGTGATTTTTTTGCCCATACCCCATGTTGGGTGCCTAAGAGCTGCTTCTCTTGGCATATTCTTCATCTGCTCAATAGTCATTCCTCTGAACGGACCGCCCGAAGCTGTTATATAGAGCTTCTCGATTTCTTTCCTGTTCTCACCGTTAAGTGCCTGAAAAATAGCACTATGCTCACTATCAACCGGCAAAATTCTTACGCCACATTCTTTAGCAAGCGGCATAATGATATGACCTGCCGTTACCAGTGTCTCTTTGTTAGCGAGTGCTATATCCTTACCGGCTTTAATGGCTTCTATCGTAGGCACAATGCCAATCATTCCCACTACCGCCGTTACAAGTATATCCATCTTTTCGTAAACTGATACCTCAACAAGGCCATCCATTCCGGTTACGACATCTATATCTAAGTCTTTAATTCTGTCTTTCAAATCCTTGGCAGCAGCTTCATCCCATACGCACACTTTTCGAGGCGCATATTTCCTTATCTGTTCTTCAAAAACCGGTATATTTCCACCTGCACATGCAAGCACTACAACCTTCAAATCCTCATTACTGTCAACGATTTCTAAGGTCTGTGTACCGATTGAACCGGTAGACCCAAGTATTCCTATATATTTCATGATAGTTCTCCTTACTTACAAAGTGATTTCGCAAATTACCTCGTTGCTAAAGCAATTTATGCAATTCTGCATGCATAAACATCTATTCAACTCTTTGCCCCTACATCACAGAATAAATGTACATAAGTAAAATATAATAGGCGCAACAAATATTACACTATCAAATCTGTCAAGTATTCCGCCATGTCCCGGTATAAGCTTACCGTAATCCTTAATGTCATGATTACGCTTAATGGCAGATGCTGCAAGGTCACCAATCTGCGAAACCACAGAACCTACCGCGCCTATTATCGCACATACTATTGCCGGCGATACTATATTCATATAATCTCTACAAATATATCCATACAATGCTCCGATAAGCATAGCTCCAACGATTCCGCCGATTACACCCTCTATAGTCTTCTTAGGACTTAAGTTAGGAACAAATTTATGCTTACCCATGGTAACGCCCACGAGATATGCGCAGGTATCGCTAATCCATGAACAGATAAATACCATCCATACAAGATATATGCCTGCATCAAGTTGTCTTATTCTGTAAATACATGAAAGCATTACCACTACATAGAAAAAGCCGAACAAAACAACAATTATTGTGTCAATCTTATACTTAGGGAAAGACAGTACATACACTCCCATAAGGAGAATCAAAAGTATAAGCACAAGCATAAGAAAATGTGCTTCCAGTCTCAGATACATCATTACAAAGTACGCAATTGCTGCAAGATATCCAAGAACTCCCGGCATCGCGCCCTTATGTATTCCCCATATACGATATAACTCAAACAGACCTATAAGTGAAACCACACCTAAGAAGCCTAATAAAATATCTCCTCCGAGAATCAACATCGCAGCGATAATCACAACAAGTGCTATTCCGCTTATAGTTCTTGTCAGAAATGACTGTGTCAAAAGTTTCTTTAACATCTTATGCCTCCTTAACTCCACCGAAGCGTCTGTCTCTCTTAGTATATGCTTCGATGGCTTTCTTCAGCTCGTTTTTATCAAAATCCGGCCACAATACATCCGTAAAATAGAATTCCGCATAAGCTAACTGCCATAAAAGGAAATTAGAAAGTCTTTCCTCACCGCTTGTCCTTATGAGAAGGTCTGCATCCGGAATCTCTGCTGTATCAAGATACCCCTCAAAAAGTTCTTCACTAATATCTTCCGTGTCCTTAATCTTGCCGTCCACGCAATCCTTAGCAAGCTTCTTCATTGCACGAAGCATCTCGTCACGACTTCCATAATTAAGTGCTATTTGGAAATTAAGTCCTGTATTGGATGCCGACACCGCTTCAAGCTCCTCTATATGCTTCACAATATCAGCATCAAGTCTTGACCTGTCACCAAGAACTCTGACACGCATATTGTTATCAGTTGACTTTTTAACACTTTCCGCAAGATAGTTACGAAGAATCTTCATAAGTGCATCAACTTCATCCTTCGGTCTGTTCCAGTTCTCCGTGGAAAATGCATATATCGTAAGATATTTAATGCCAAGCTCGTGTGCTGCACGACATATCTCTTCTACTCTTTTGCTTCCCTGCATATGTCCGTAATTACGCGGCATCATTCTTTTCTTTGCCCAGCGTCCGTTTCCATCCATTATTATCGCAATATGTTGCGGAATCTTCAAATTATCCATCTTCACATCTAATCTCCTGTCAATGCTATATCTAAATGAAAGAGCTGCCACGAAATTTACTAAAAAGAATATATTTCGGGACAGCTCCTTACGGTCTCTGATTAAACAGTAAGAATCTCTTTTGATTTTTCGTCAATTACTTTATCTACATCTGCTACAAACTTATCTGTAATCTTCTGTACTTCATCTTCAAGCTGCTTCTGCTCATCCTCTGATACCTCACTTGCTTTTGCAAGCTTCTTAATATGGTCATTAGCATCTCTTCTGATGTTACGAATAGCTACCTTAGCAGCTTCGCCCTTCTTCTTAACGTCCTTAACAAGGTCTTTTCTTCTTTCCTCTGTAAGCTCAGGGAATACAAGACGAATAACCTTACCATCGTTAGTAGGCATAATTCCTATATCTGATGTCATAATCTCTTTCTCTATAACCTTAATCATGCTTGATTCCCAAGGCTGAATCTGAATCATACGTGGTTCAGGAACAGTTACGTTGGCAACACTCTGGATAGATGAAGGTGTTCCGTAATAATCTACTCTGATTTTATCAAGTACATGTGGATTAGCTCGTCCTGCACGAATAGTTGCAAGCTCTCCGCTTAAGCTATCCATAGTCTTATTCATTTTGTCATTAAATTGTGTAATCTTCTCGTTCATCTTGTCTACCTCTCTCTTATACTGATATAATAGTTCCGTTTGATTCTCCGCGTGCCGCCTTAACAATACTCTCTTCCTCATTAAGACTGAACACAATCATCGGAACCTTATTCTCCATACACAATACAGCTGATGCCAAATCCATGATACCAAGCTGCTTACTTACAACATCTGCCATAGGAATCTGGGCAAATTTCTTCGCATCCGGATTCTTATTAGGATCGCTGTCATATACACCATCAATCGCTCTTGCAGCAAGTATAATATCTGCCTCAATCTCGATAGCACGATGTGCTGTAGCCATATCTGTTGAGAAAAACGGATGTCCCATTCCTCCCGCAAAGAATACAACCTTCTTCTCTCTAAAGCACTGCATTACCCTGTCTTTTGAAAAAAGTTCAGTAAATGCTCCACATGTGAATGGTGTCATTACCTGTGTATCAATACCTACAAATCTAAAAATCTCTGATACATAGATGCAATTCATAACTGTAGCAAGCATTCCAATCTGGTCTGCCTTACTTCTGTCTATAGTCTCGCTGGTTCTTCCTCTCCAGAAGTTACCGCCGCCTATTACAATACCTATCTCAACACCTTCGTCCACAAGTGTCTTAACCTGCTTCGCAACCTCAACGACTGTCTTCTCATCGTATCCGGTCTTCTTATCTCCTGCTAATGCCTCTCCACTAAGTTTGAGAAGCACACGTTTATATTTCTGCATATCCTATCAAGCCTCCGAAACTACAATACCATGATTATTTTGCTGCTCTTTTCTCAAATACCGCATTAACGTCAATACCTGAGTAGCACTGTGAAACAATACCGTCAAGTACGGCACCGTTATTAAGCTGAACTGAACGTGACTTGATATTACCAAGTACAACTGCTGTAGCATCAATGATAACCGGACCCATTACATCTATATCACCCTTTACCGCACCTGCGATAACAGCTGATGTAGCGTTAATGTTACCGATAATTACTGAACCACTTGCAACCTTAATGCTTCCGTGGCTTGTAATATCTCCTTCAATTCTTGCTGTGCTTGCATATACCTCAGCTGCTGTAGCATTACCCTGAATCTGGCCTTCAACAACAAGCTTACCCTTACAGTCAATATCACCAACAAGACTTCCGAGAAGGTTAACCGAACCTTCTGATTTAAGATTACCTTCAAGGCGAACACCCTTGGAAATAGCCGTAACCTCTGTATCCTCAAGTGCAGGCTCTGCTGCCATCTCAACAGGCTCCTCAACAACTTTTACCTCTTCAACAGGCTCCTCTTTAGCCACATCTGCGCTTTCAAATGTATAATCAAGTCCCATTATATCCTCCTCATCAGTAGCATCAGTTTCTTCTACTACTCCATCCAAATCTAATCCTTCTATAGCAGCTGTTGCCTCATCATCAACAATCACATCATCAACTGCCACACCATTATTAGCTACTTCTTCCTGTTCTTCTTTTCCCTCTTCAGCATCAACCGGAGCAATCAACTCGTCTGCTGCCTGCAACAAATCCTCTTTGAAATCCTTAAAAAAACTCATACTCTTCCTCCGTTCATTTATCTTTATATTTATAAACTTTAAATTATGAACCTAACTTAACATGCTGTACCGGTGTCACATCTTTATCAAGTGCCAGCACTTCATATCCATTGGTCTTAAGATAATCAAGAATAAGCGGTAACGCCTCAACAGTCGTAACCTTATCCTTTAAATCATGCATAAGAACCACTGACATGTCCCTGTTAACAACGCCTGAAATTACGTTATCATAAATCTCTTCTACACTAAGAATCGGATTAGTTGCATCATTACTTGCCACATTCCAGTCAAAATACACAATCCCTTCTGCGTCAAGTGCCTCGGCAAATCTACGTATGTTAATCTTAGTTACGGTATTACTGCTTCCTCCCGGGAATCTGTATATGTCACACACAACCCCTGTAATGTCATAAAGATGATTCCTAAGTCTAATGGTATCATCCATAAAGGCATCAACCGATGCATATACCTTGGAGTAATTGTGTGTATACGAATGCATGGCAAGTGTATGTCCCTCAGCCACTATTCTCCTATATTCATCCGCATATGTTTCGGCATCCTTACCATTAACAAAAAAGGTCGCCTTTACATCATATTCAGCAAGAATATCCAATATGGTATGTGTATTAGCTCCCGGTCCGTCATCGAAAGTAAGGTATACTGTTCCCTTAATCTCTTTCGCCGGTTTCGCCTGCTTAACAACCACTTCTGCCTCGTCTGTAGTATTCTTTTCTTCAGTTGTATTATCTGTTATCACAGCTTTATCCGTAATGGTCGTAACCACCGCTTCATCAACAAGTTCATCCTCCAGACCCTGCGTAACCTTGCTAACATCCGCTATCTGCTCCAGGTCTGCGTTCTCCTGATTATCTGCTGCTTCGGCATCGGCTTTCAATGCCAGGCTCTCTTGCAAAGCTGCATTTATCTCTTCAAACTTTGTATAGTATTCATTCCTAAGCTGGTTTAGATTACTGACTTCTTTCTTGAGTGCTCCAACCTGCATAAACAGTGCAACACACAAGATTAACGGGATTAAAATTGTTGCTAATACAAATGCTACGATAATCTTCTTATAGAGATTAATTCGCTTTCTTCTCTGGGCATCCATCCGCACTTCCCCTTATTATAGTCTTACTGTACATTTTAACATATTCGAGTCAATATCTCAACCATGTTTTTATTCAGTTTTTCATCTTTTATGCATATTTTTTATTTTTTTAACAAAGAAATAACATGAAAAAATAGAAACATCACTATATCTGCTGCCACTATGGTCGCACCCGTCGGTGTATTAGCAAGAATCGATACAATTATACCAAACGTAGCACATATAACTGAAATAACGGCCGAGCAAATAATAACCGCCTTAAAGCTTTTAAAGAATCGCATCGCTGACAATGCCGGAAAAATAATAAGTGCGGACACCAAAAGCGACCCTACAAGATTCATAGCAAGCACAATTACTACCGCAGATATAGCAGCGATAAGCGTATTATAAAATCCGGTTCTTATTCCGGTAGCCTTCGCAAAGCTCTCATCGAATGTAATGGCAAAAATTTTATGATAAAAGAGTACAAAAACAATCAATAAAACCACTGCTAACACTATCGTAAGATATACGTCCTTATCCTTAAGCAAAAGTATGGATGTAGAGCCGAAAAGCGTTGTACACACATCGCCGCTGACATTTGAATTCGTTGACGTAACATTAAGTATAAGATATCCGAATGCCAACGCTCCGACAGAAAGCATCGCTATCGCCGCATCACCTTTTATCTTCGAATCAGCTGCCCCTGTCTTTAGAAGCACTATAGCGCAGATAATAGTAACAGGAAGTGTGACATACATGTCTGAGCTTATTTTTAACACGGAAGCAATTGCTATCGCGCCAAAAGCCACATGTGACAATCCATCTCCTATCATGGAATATCTCTTAAGAACAAGTGTCACCCCCAACATAGAGGCGCAAAGTGCAATTAGAATTCCTACCACAAACGCATATCTTACAAAAGGAAATTCAAAATAATATGTAAGCTTCTCTATTAAACTCACTATTTCTTCCTCCTTCGTATTCTTATGAATTCATGGCCTATAGCGGATTTCATATAGCCTTCTTTGGTGCCGAAATACAACGGTGTCTGTCCTACATGAAGTATGTGTGTTGCATATTTCGTTGTCGCATCAAGGTCATGCGATACCATTGCAATTGTAACACCTTCAGTGTTAAGCTTATTAATAATCTCATAAAGTTCCTCTGTAACTCTCGGATCAAGCCCCGCAACAGGCTCATCAAGAAGCAACAATTTATCTGTCGCGCAAAGTGCACGGGCAAGAAGGACCCTCTGTTGCTGTCCTCCCGAAAGCTCCCTAAAACATCTGTCCTTAAGATGTGATATTTCAAGTCTCTCCATAGCCTCTTTAGCACGTAACTTCTCTGCTCTGTTATAAAAAGGTCTCAAGCCTCTTCTGTTAAGACAACCCGAAATAACCACTTCACTTACGATTGCAGGAAAATCCTTTTGTACCATAGTATGTTGTGGTAAATATCCTATTTCATTTTTTCTAAGGCCATCCCCGAAGCTAATCTTGCCACCCATGGCATTTCTAAGTCCAAGCAAGGTTTTAACAAGAGTAGACTTTCCGGAACCGTTTTCTCCGATAATACAAAGATAATTTCCTTTATTTATCTCAAAATTAAGGTTAGACACAACCGCCTGTCCCTCGTAACCAAGCGTAACATTTTCAAACGAAATGTATGCCATTAATTTAACGCCTCCTTAAGCGCATTTATATTCTTTTCCATTGCTGATATATAGGTATATCCTGCATCTATTTGTTCTTTTGAAACAGATTGCATGGAGTCAAGTGTGCTAATCTTTACCGTCTTCCCTTTTAACGAAGATGCCACTGTCTCGGCAACCGCAGATGCAGAATTCTCGATAGTAAAAATAACCGGAAGATTATTCGCCTCTATAGTTTCTACAAGAAAAATCACTGTTTCAAAGCTGGCTTCCGTCTCTGCCGAACAACCCGGAAATGCTGCATATCCGGTAATGCCATAATCATCTGCAAAATATGCAAATGGGAATCTGTCTGCTACAAGCATGGTTTTTCTAAGAGCATTATTTACTATATCCGTAACCTTAGTGTCCAATTCGCGAAGCTTGTCCATATATGCTGTGGCATTCTTCTCGTAGTCTGCCGCATTATCAGAATCAATCTCCGCTATTGCATCAGCAAGCTTATCAACTATCTCTATTGATTTCTTTATGGATAACCACACATGCTCATCATACTCGGTACTTGCTTCATGTTCATGCTCATGCTCATGGTCGTGTTCCGTCTGAGCGCCCATAAAATGTTCCTCTTTTACCTCGACCATATCCATAAATGCCATCGCTTTAACATCCTTGGCAGTAGTCTCTAACACGTCCTCAATTAACGCATCTGATTCACCGCCAACGTAGATAAAGAGGTCTGCCCCTGATATCGTAACAATATCATCTGCAGATGGCTGAAAATTGTGCATGTCCACACCTTTATCAAGAAGATATGTCACTTCTATCTGTGCTTTATTCTCTCCAAGAATATTCATAACAAAATCATATGCCGGATATACCGTGCATACTATTCTAAGCTTCCCATCATCTTTCTTATTTCCGCATCCAACAAAAACACTCATCGCTATTAGCATTGCAATCAGCAATAAGTACATCGGCTTCTTATTCTTCAACATAACTCGTCCTTTCCAATTTGAAACTAATTCTCAATTTTATATAATAAGACCGGAGCTATGATTTGTCAATTTATTTTATGCAAGGAAGCTTTTAACCTCTCCAACTATCTTCAAAGCATCCTTTCGGCCTATCTGATAAACTCTTTCAAGCTCTCTTTCATCCTTTTCCCTTGCGCCTATATTAAGAGGTTCGCTCGGCCTTATTACAAATGTATTGCCTTCCTTTTCTCTCTCATCAATATATCTGATTGTGTCATTATATATCTCATGGCGATGTTCAAGCGTATTAATAAAATTAGGATATTTTCTAAAAAGTCTCCTAAGTAACGGCATGTATTTATTCGGAGTCTTAACAAAACCTTTGGGTTGTGTAAGAATCACCACATTCCTGTCATAGCCAAGGCTTTCCAAATAATTAATCGGGATAGAATCTGCAGCTCCTCCATCCGAAAGCTTATATCCATCAAGCTCTACAACCTTTGTAAAAATAGGCATGGCTGCCGAAGCCCTCATCCAGTCTATATCCACACTGTCACCCTTATCACATTTATAATAAACAGCTTCTCCACTTTCTATATCCGTTGCCACTACATAGAATTCCATAGGTGAATTACTAAAGGTCTCTGCATCAAACGGGTCAAGCTTAGTCGGAAGCTCCTTATATGCAAATTCAACATTATACAGATTGCCGGTAGTTATAAGTGATTTGATGCTTGAATATCTTCTGTCATTACAATATTTCTTATTATATCTAATCGTTCTCCCCGGCTGATTAGACTTATAATTGCATCCAAAAATCGCTCCTGCCGACACACCTATCGCACCATCGAAAGTAATACCATTTTCCATAAACACATCTGTAACTCCGGCAGTGTACATCCCTCTCATGGCACCGCCTTCCATTATTAATCCCTTTTTCATCTTATTGTCTTCCCTTCATTAACTCCTATGCACATATTTATGCATCACAGAAATTATAGCACATCAGAGCAAAATTTTGCACTTTTATTTGCACATCTGATAACTATACCTAATTTTCGGTAAAAAAATGGTACTGTTGCAAATCTGCAACAGTACCGTTTAAATGCTTTTATTCTATGTTTTCTTAATAGATATTAATAATTCTCCGCATTAATTTCAAAATAGCTCTGCGGATGATTACATGTAGGACATACCTGCGGAGCATTGGTTCCAACCACAATGTGTCCACAATTGCGGCATTCCCAAACCTTAACCTCACTCTTGGCAAACACCTCAGACATCTCAACATTCTTAAGAAGTGCACGATATCTCTCCTCATGATGTTTCTCAATAGCAGCTACAAGTCTGAATTTCTTAGCGAGGTCGCTAAAGCCTTCCTCTTCAGCAGTCTTAGCAAATTCCTCATACATATCTGTCCATTCGTAATTCTCGCCTTCTGCTGCTGCCTCAAGATTAGCAGCTGTATTACCGATACCCTGAAGCTCCTTAAACCACATCTTAGCGTGTTCTTTTTCATTGTCAGCAGTCTTTAAAAATAATGCTGCAATCTGCTCATATCCTTCCTTCTTAGCAACCGATGCAAAATAAGTATACTTATTTCTCGCTTGTGATTCTCCTGCAAATGCTGCCTCAAGATTCTTCTCTGTTTTGGTTCCTGCATACTTTGACATAATAACTTCATTCCTCCTCAACTTAGTAATGTTCGCAATATCGCTGTACTTGCCAACTACCTTCATTATACCACGCTTTCAAACTTATATCAGCTAATTTAGCATAAATTTTTATCTTTACTTTTATCCACTTTTTTGATACAATTAGTATGTATTAGGCGAAGCCTTGATCCACGCTTGTTAGGGAAAATTCTCTGACAAGCGTTTTTTTTACGTAAACTTCTTAATATATGTTTGCTGCATTATAAATCATGCGATCAATACAAATGAAGCTACAACACACCACACGGAGGTAATATATGAAAATACACACACCTATTCTTATGAAACTTAAGACCATATTCATGGTTCTTCTCGGAAGCTTTCTTTACTCACTTACCGTAAAGCTCTTCTTAATCCCTGCCAATCTCATGAGTGGAGGTGCTACCGGTATAGCCCTTATGTTTGAACACCTTACAGGCTTCTCTATGTCAGCATTTATTTTGATTTTTAATATATTTGCCCTTATACTCGGCCTGTTTTTACTCGGCAAGAAATTCGTAGCAACTACTATTCTTAGTTCTTTATTTTATCCTGTTGCACTTGAATTCTTAAATCGCATACTGGGTGACCTCGTAATTACGGAGAATGTTCTCCTTAACACTGTCTTTGCCGGTCTTGGTATCGGTCTGTCACTCGGAATCGTTATGCGAGAGGGTTCTTCGACCGGAGGCATGGATATTCCATGTATGATTCTTAACAAGTATTTTAGAATCCCTTTATCCATATCCGTATATGTAATTGATTTCGTCATAATTGCTGCTCAGATGTATTATCATCCGCTCGAAGATATGCTCTACGGAATAATACTACTTCTACTTACCTCCATAGCACTTGACAAAACCACGCTTATCGGTTCTACCAAGACGCAGGTAAAGATATTAAGTTCCAAAACAGAAGACCTAAAGGCAGCAATTATTTCAGAAATAGACCGCGGTGTTACTCTTCTAAAAAGCAGAGGTGGTTATCTTAACCAAGAATCCGAATTATTATTAAGTGTTGTATCTAACCGTGAGTTCGTTAAGGTTCAGCGTCTCGTCCGACTAATTGACCCCGAATGCTTCATGATAGTAAGCCGTGTAACAGAGGTTCATGGCAACGGCTTCTCATTTAACAAAGACGAAGGTTAGCTATGCTTGATGTAATTTGATTAAGCACGCTATAGTTAATTTATATAAGCAAACCCGGGTAAATATATTTACCCGGGTTTGCTTATATCTAAAATATATATGTGCTTAACCAAATTACACTAAGAACAGCTACCGCAACCACAGTCCTCATCATGGTGTTCATGATAATGATTGTGTAATAACTTGTGTTCTTTACCCTTAAGTATCGTATCGTATACTGTCTTAACAAACGGATTCTCTGTAGAAAGTTTAATCTGTGAATCCTTATCAATATTGTACATGCCATCCATACGAGCTTTCTTGGTTCTTGGTCCTATAGGAGTAGGCTGTCCACCACCTGTTATACAACCTCTCTTACATGCCATAACCTCTACGAAATCATAGCTGACTTCACCGGCCTTAAGCTGTTTAAGAAGCTTATCTGCATCGCCAAGACCATTAACTATGGCAATCTTCACATCACGGCCTTCGTATGTAACCGTAAGCTCTCTGATACCCTCTGTACCACGTACACCTGTAAAGCTGATTTCATCAAGTGCCTCAACACGACTGCTGTTAACAAGTCTTCTTATAACCGCCTCAGTAACACCACCTGTAACACCAAAGATAGCTCCGGCACCTGATGCAAGGCCAAATGGCATATCAAGTGATTCCGGTTCAAGTCTTGAAAGATCAATTCCGGACTCACCCATCATTCTTGCAACCTCAACTGTTGTGAGTACATAGTCAACATCCTGTACTCCATCAGTAAAGTGCTCAGGACGAACGATTTCGTTCTTCTTAGCTGTACAAGGCATAATGGATACTACAATAGTCTCTCTTGTATCTTCAGGATGCATGCGAGCATCTTCCTTAAGAAGCGCGCCAAACATCTGTTGTGGTGAACGACATGTAGAAATATTCTTCCTGAACTCAGGATACTTGTTCTCACAGAACTTAACCCAGCCCGGACAGCATGATGTAAATAATGGCAAATTCTCACCTGACTCAAGTCTCTCAAGGAATTCCTTTGATTCCTCGATTACTGTAAGGTCAGCAGCAAAATTGGTATCATATATCTCATCAAATCCCATTCTTCTCAGAGCTGCAGCCAATCTTCCGATACTGTTCTCACCCTTAGGAATACCAAATTTATCACCGATTGCAACTCTTACTGCCGGTGCAATCTGAACAACAACTCTCTTATTCTTATCTGCAATTGCATCCCATACTGCATGTACATTTGACTTGATTGTAATTGCACCTGTGGGACAAACAACACGACACTGTCCACAACCAACACAATCTGTCTCTGCAATTGGCTTGCCAAATGCCGGCATAACCCTTGCTTCTGAACCGCGAAAAGCAAAGTTAAGAACACCAACACCCTGAAGTTCTTCACAGGTACGTACACAGTCACCGCAAAGAATACACTTATTAGGATCAATTACGATACAGTTAGATGATGTATCAAGCGGTAACTCCTTCTTAGTATTCTGAAAACGAACCACATCAATACCCAACTGCTTTGCAAGCTTCTGCAGTGTACATGTACCATTCGCACGACATGTAGTACAGTCTCTGCAATGTGATGCAAGGAGAAGCTCTACAATCATCTTTCTATGATGCTGAAGTTTAGGTGTATTCGTATAAATAACCATTCCATCTCGCGGAACCTCTGAACAAGAAGCAAAGATTCTTCCTCTGTCATCCTCTACAACACACATACGGCATGCACCGTAGATTGAAAGCTCTGAATGGTAGCAGAATGTTGGCAAATCAAAGCCTGCCTTACGAATAACCGAGAGAAGATTCTTCTCATCCTCAAATGGTACTTTTCTATTATTAATTGTAATATATTTCATCATTAACCCTCCTATGCCTCAATCTTAATTGCACCAAACGGACAAGCGCCGGCACAGGCACCACACTTGATACAAACAGAACTATCAATTGTAAATGGCTCTTTAATCTTGCCTGAAATTGCACTGACAGGACAATTTCTTGCACACTTTGAACAGCCCTTACATACATCAGGGTCAATAACATATTTACGAAGTGCCGTACATGTTCCAGACTTACACTTTTTGTCTACAACATGCTCAATATACTCATCTCGGAACACTCTAAGTGTACTCATAACAGGCTGTGCCGCACTCTTACCAAGACCACAAAGTGCAGTATCAGTAATCATTGTAGCAAGCTCCTCTAAAAGATCTAAGTCTTCCATAGTTCCGTTACCTGCAACGATACGTTCAAGTATCTCTAACATGCGCTTTGTACCTTCACGGCATGGCACACACTTACCACAGCTCTCGTTCTGAGTGAAGTTCATAAAGAATCTCGCAACTTCAACCATACATGTATTGGAGTCCATAACTACAAGACCACCCGAACCGATCATCGCACCCATTTTCTTAAGTGAATCAAAGTCAAGGCTTACATCAAGATCTGAAGTAACGAGACATCCACCTGACGGTCCACCAATCTGTACAGCCTTGAATTCACCATCATTCTTGATTCCGCCACCGATATCGAATATAACCTCACGAAGTGTTGTTCCCATAGGAACCTCAATAAGACCTGTATTCTTTACAGAGCCGGTAAGCGCAAATGCCTTAGTTCCCGGACTTGTCTCAGGTCCTACACTCTTATACCACTCAGCACCCTTAAGTATAATCATAGGCACATTCGCATATGTCTCTACATTATTGAGTACGGTTGGCTTATCAAAAAGTCCCTGTTCAACAGTACGAGGCGGTTTAACACGAGGCATACCTCTGTTACCTTCAATAGAAGCCGTAAGTGCACTACCCTCACCACATACGAAAGCTCCGGCTCCTCTGTTGATATGTAAATGGAAACTAAAATCTGTTCCCATAATGTTATCGCCTAACAAACCACTTTCTTCAGCGTCTCTAATCGCCATCTTAAGTCTTGATATGGCAAGTGGGTACTCTGCACGCACATATATATAACCTTCCTGTGCGCCTACTGCATAAGCAGCAATCATCATACCCTCAATCATCTTATGTGGGTCACCTTCCATGATACTTCTGTCCATGAACGCACCTGGATCACCTTCATCACCATTACATACAACATAGCGAATCTTCTCCGGCTGTCTTGCAACCTGTTTCCACTTATAACCGGTCTGGAAACCGCCGCCTCCTCTGCCTCGAAGGTTAGACTCAAGTATCTCATTTACAACTTCATCAGGTGTCATTTCAAAGAGCACCTTGGCAAGTGCCTGGTAACCATCATGTGCTATAGCATCCTCTATATGCTCTGCATCAATCTGCCCGCAATTCTCAAGAACAAGACGTGTCTGCTTATCATAGAACGGAATCTCTTCCTGCTTCTGGTACTCTACTCCATTCTGCTTATACACAAGTCGTGATATAACTTCTCCGTTCTTGACTGTTTTTTCAAAAATCTCTTCACAATCCTCTAACTTAACTTTAGTATAGAGAAGTCCCATCGGTTCAATTCTCATCAAAGGTCCCATTTCACAGAAACCATGACATCCACTTCTCTTTACTTCCATCGGTCCGTCCCCATGAGCTATCTCCGGCCCGAAATGAATCTCTACATCAGGATTATTAGCTACAAGCTCGCACATTTTCTCATATATCTGTCCTGAACCACCCGCAAGACATCCTGTTCCGGCACAGATTAATATTCTGCACTTACTGTTATTAACCTTCTCTTTATTCTGTTCATAGAGCTGGTTTAATATCTCTCTACTTTCTACTTTCTGCATATTTACCTCTATTCTATCGTATATACGATTATTATATCTCAATAGTTCCTTCTCTCAAATCTTTCATAAGCTGTGCCGCTGCGTCCGGTGTCATAGACGGAAATACCTTATCGTTAACCGTAAGTACCGGTGCAAGACCACACGCTCCAAGACAAGATACCGTCTCAAGTGTAAACAACATATCGTCTGTAGTAGGTTTTTCCTTAGATAAATCAAGTTCTTTATATAATCTTTCCAGAATAGGAATGGACTTTCTAACATGGCATGCCGTTCCGTCACATACCTTAATTACATATTTGCCCTTAGGCTCAAAAGAAAAGTTCTCATAAAAAGTAGCAACGCTATATGCCTTGGAATCTGTGATTCCTATCTGCTTCGCTACATATACAAGAAGCTCCTTAGGTAAATACCGATATTCAGTCTGAATGTCCTGAATAATCGGAATTAATGCTGATGGTTTCTTGCCGTATTCTGCAATAATCTCATCCGTTCTTTCATAATAACTTTTGTCTAGCATATCTTCCTCCTCAATCATTATAATTCACGCTAAAACCTTATCGTTCATTATATCAAATTGATAAATTCTTATCAATATCTTTATGCTATATTTGACAGTATTTTATAATATTTTTACGCTTTTTTGTGCATTTTGCACATATTTATATTCATCTGTTACCTAATCTCCCATATTATTCCTTTCAAAATAATAACAGGCGATAAAGTATGATATAAAATCACTACTTCATCGCCTATAATCAGCTTCATTTCATATTAAATAAGCAACTCTTTTATCTCCGCTTTGGATATAACCCCTCTTGATCTGTCTACTTCTTTACCGCCTTTAAAAACCACAAGCGTAGGTATGCTCATAATTCCGTATCGTCTTGCCAATTCTTCCTCGTCATCTACATTTACCTTGGCTATCTTTACAGTATCAGAAGTCATTTCCTCTGCGACCTCATCAACAATCGGTGAAAGCATCTTACATGGTCCGCACCATGCTGCCCAAAAATCAACCAAGACCGTTCCTTCATACGCAAGAACTTCCTCATCAAAATTCGCTGCCGTCAAATTGATTACTGCCATATATACCCACTCCTTTTCGAAATAATTCTCTCGTATATATTTTACCAATTAGCAACAAGTTATGCAATACCTATACTATAAGTTTCAATTATATATTTAATCTCCAATCAGCTCTGTTCCGCCCCATTCCACAACAGTAAATCCTTGTCTTTCCGGTGCCGTAAGTATCTGCTCCGTAAGTTCAACATAGGAATCCGCTGCCTTCCATGTCATAAATACTCTTATCAAGGTATCGGGTGCAGGATTAACCGAAAGCTTCGCCGCATCAGTATAAGTATCAGTCTGAAATGCTATAATATTGTACGGATTATTCTGCATAATCGGAAGCCAGTACACGATAAATTCATTCGCTTCTTTTCTGTTAAGTCCCAGCTTTGCAAGTGCATCCTCAAGAAATGCCGCCGTATCTTCACCCTTTATGCAAAAGCCCTGTGACATATCATAGTCTGAATAAGTCTCTCCTTCCCAGTAGAGATAATTATATATCTGTCCCTGTGCATCGGTAAGTGTACCATCCGGCACTGCAGTCACCTTCCAACCATCTTTATATGAAGGATAAGTGCAGGTAAGTTCTCCGTTTAATTCAAGCTTAACTGAGACTTCTGTTTCTATCTCAGGATAAAGGTATATTACCGGCTTATAACAGGCATTTGGGTCCATTTCAAACGTACCTACTTTTACAGTCAGAAAATCAACCTCTATCCTATGATTTGTCCTATCATAGTATGCCTCATCATATGTAACTACGACTTGGTCTCCAACGCACCAATCCTCTGACAATGTACCATTTAACTTAATCGTGTAAGGCATAGGAATAACTGACCTTGCAAAAAAGCAATTAGAGTAAATCTCAGTTATGACGATATCTCCAAAAAAATCATCATGATATATCTCTGCTGCTTCTTTATCAAGCCATTCGTCAGTGTATTCAAGATGTCGATAATTCTTGGATAATGCCCAGCTTGTAGCTGTTATCTGTCCCGGTGATGACTCCGCTATCAAACCAACATAGGTTATCTCCACTACGCTTCCCACAGAAGCCTCGATTCGTTCAAGTTCTTTTGTTGAAAATGCAATCTTTTCGCAGCTAAGTCTTTCACCCTCGCCCTCCACAGGCTCTACCACTACCATATCACCATTCAACTCAATGATAGTCGCACGGAAGTGTTCGACCGGCTCAGGAGCCTCCTCATCCCACAGCTCATCTATGGACTTCTTACGGTCATCCCCGAAGTACACTCTTGTCTTCTCATATATGCCATCCTCGGTAAGTCTGTTCCAATCTACAATCTTATAAAACAAAGCCTTGTATTCCCTTGTCCCACCATCGTCATAAGTCGCCGCCGGAATCGGCACCAACATAACCGCGAGCACAACCACAATAGCTGCGATAATTATTATTTTCTTTTTCATACATAACCCTCCATTCATTTATAGATGTATTCTCACCTATTATACGAATGAATGTAACCCTTTTCCTCACTTAAATTCTTTTTTTATTCAACGCCGGAATACTTAACGCTAAGCAAACTACACACAGTATAACTGTCACAATAATTGCAACTGTATATGCCTGTACGTCTTCCAGCCCATATATCAAAGAATTACCATCCATCAGAACTGATGGCGAATATCTCTTCACCTTGGGAAGCAAACTTATCAAATACGTGGCAAATGCCACACCTCCTGTACCTGCAAGCACACTTATATTTGACTTTGCAATAGTAGAGAAAAATACCGCAAGCATAACTGCCCACAAGCCAAACAGCCACCAGCAAATTACTGAGAACAATAAATTTTTTGCCACTGCATTATCCCAAAAATACTCATTATAACCATAAGTGATAGCGAAACAGCTCCAGTAATACACAGTCCAAAGGAAAGTCAGCACCATAGCTTTGGCCAATACAACCTTATGACGTTCAAGCCCTTTCGTAAGTGCAAGAACTAAAGTACCCGACTGGTATTCTCTTGTAAAAATGCTACTTTCAAGCAAAATGAATATAATCAAACCCATGGGGAGATTTTTAAAAAACTGTCCCCAAGAAGACATCGCATCCACTGTGACAGAATTAAATATCATTCCGCTTTCTGCAAGAGTATCACTCATCATTTCCAATAGCCATGGTGTAAGCTTAGCTATCGCCGGATTCATGATACCAAGTAATACAAAGATTATCGTAAGAATAACAAGACGTCCGGAGCGAATCTGTTCCATCCATTCTTTTTTCATAAATGCAAGCAATGCTCTCATCGCTCTACCACCTCCATGAACAGCGATTCCAACGAAGGTTCCTTTCGTTCAAGCTTCAAAAGCGGAATCCGGTTATTAGTCACATAATTAAGTACATCATATATAGTATTATCTTTTTCACGAAGCACAAGCTTATTATTCTCAATCTGTCTGCAATCCTCGAATGTATTTATTAAAACCTGCGCATCACGTTCCTTCTCAGTTTCCAACCAATATTCTTCAGTACGATATCCGGCTTTAATATCTGAAAGCTTACCCTGCATACTTATCACTCCATCATTCAGGAATGCAATATCTGTACAAATACGTTCTACATCAGAAAGAATATGCGTTGAAAACAGCACCGTCGTCTGCTCCCGAACCTTAAGAAGAATATCCAATATTTCCTTTCTGCCTACAGGGTCAAGCGCTGAAGTTGGTTCGTCGCATATCAACAACTTAGGCCTGTTAAGAAGAGCCTGTGCAATACCTAGTCGTTGCTTCATTCCTCTGGAAAAACCTTTTATACGATGTTTCTCATCTCCAAGTCCTACCAGTTCAAGCAATTCTCTTCTTCGTTCTATGATTTCATTTTTATTCATACCTGTTATTTCACCGCAAAAAGTGAGATACTCAGGCGCTGTCATAAACGAATAATATTCCGGCACATCCGGAAGATACCCTATATGACGATTAGTCACTGTTTGTCCATACAAAACCTTTTCCCCGGCAACAGTAATCTCTCCTTCATCCGGTTTCAAAAGTCCCAAGACCATCTTCATAGTCGTTGTCTTGCCGGCGCCATTTTTGCCGATAAAGCCAAATATGCTATGTTCCGGCACAGCTAAATTCAAACCACTGATTACTTCCTTATCTCCAAACCTTTTCTTCAGATTTGTTATTTGAAGCATATCACACTTCCTCCTTACCAAGCAGGAAATAGAGAACAGGTCCGACAAAATTCATTCCAACTATGGTAACTATCAGCCAAATTGTCCGATTTCCCCGCTTATAATTGTTGTGTGTCAAAACATGATACAAAGTATAACCAAACAATACAAGTTCCGCTATTATAAACGGAATCAAAAACGGTAAAAACTCCTTAAGCTTTTCCATACTTTATATCCTCCTTTCCATATGTCTCTATACAGAAGCCCTTGTAACCACAGCAGGTACAGGTAAGCTTCCTAAGTGTAGGAGTATGCTTTGCCCAAAACGCTTCTTTACGCACTGGTTTAAATATTTCATGACACTGCGGACAAATGTACGCAACTCGTTTAAAATAGAAGTTTGATATCCACACTGCATACGGAATTGCAAGTAAAACATAAATAATACATGGCCACCATATTCCGGTTACAATCCAATAAATTATTGTAGACCACTGCAGAATTCCAATCGGAATTCCGGAGCTTAAAAGAATCGCGTGGAGTCTCTTCATATTCTTCTTATTTTCCATCGCATAAGCTATATCACCTATAGATTCAACGGAGAAATTATCTACGCTCTTAAGTTCACGCTTAATCTGTTCCAGCATTTTTAGCTTTGTCTGCCTCTCCTCAAGTTCCTCCTTAAGCATCTGCTCCTGTTGTTCTAGCAAAACAGAGATAACACTACCCGGATTCTCTTCAGACAATAGTTCATCAATGCTGTTTATTGAAATTCCTACATCACGAAGAAAACATATAATCTTCATTCTCTTCAAATCTTCTTCCGAATATAGTCTTCGACCACCTTCACTTAATTCCGTTGGAATAAGAATATTTCTGGAATCATAATACTGTACTGTTCTTACAGATACTCCACAGATTTTAGCGATTTCTCCTGTTGTATATTTTGACATAGCCTTTCACCTCCTTACGCTGCTTATTATACAACATTACGCAGCGTAACAAACAATACCTTACGCAAGGGGATTTTTATTTTTTTGATACATTTTTCTCTATAATACAATTCTTTTGTAAACATACCATTACTTGTATATACAGTCAAGCAATTCACCATACCCCCAATTACTTAACCTCATACTCCATCCATCTTCTTGTTACACGAAATCCCATTGCCTCATAGAACTCGATAGCTGATTCGTTAAATGCCCACACGTCCAGTTCGATTTTGTTAAGGCCCCTCTTCTTGGCGTCCTCATTCATAAATCCAAGCATTTCCGTCGCCACGCCTTGTCTTCTGTAGGCTTCATCAACTGCAATTTCCTGTACATGGTAATAATTTCTGGCCTGCGAATATAGTGTCTCAGGGCGTCTCACATAATCCACACATGCCATTCCACAGATAACACCATCTCGCTCCACTACTACAATATCACTGTTTTCGCCGCTTATCAGCACCTTCGCATAATCCTGTAGTTGCTGACAGAACCCTCCTTTAAAGACATCCGGGCGGCCTTGTACGTGCAGGCTGTTCACCTGCTCTCTAAGCTCATTTACTCTTGCCACATCTTCCTCTTCTGCAAATCTTACCATATCCTCTACCTCTCAAATTCATTTCTAAGTATCGAGCACCATACTTCATCACATATGCCCTGGTTATTTCGTCCGGCAGCCCTAAGAATACCTTCCTGTTTCATTCCTGCCTTCTGCATAACCCTTCCTGACTTCGGATTATTAACATCATGGCAGGCAGCCACACGATTAAGTCCAACTTCTTCGAAGAAATATGCAATTACAGCCCTCAGAGCCTCCGGCATAATCCCTTTGCCCCACCATGCTTTTCCCATGCAATATCCTACATCTGCCGCTTCGATTTTCTCATTAAGCTTTACCGCTGAAATAGTACCTATAACCTCGCCTATTCCCTTTAACTCTATTATCCAGTGGTAATATGACGGCTCAGCATATCGACTAATCCAGTCCTCAATCAAGCTTCTCGTCAAATCAACATCCTTGTGCGGTGGCCATGTCAAGAACTTCGTAACCTCCGGGTCCGAAGCCCAGTTTTTATACATTGGCTCTGCATCTTCAATCCTGAACTGCCTAAGAATAAGCCTGTCTGTTTCAATCCTTTGTGTTCCTTTGTTTTCCATAATATATTCCTCCCTAAATTTATATTTGTGTCACAACACAGAGATTATCACATAACCATTTAATACATAGAAAGAACAAAGAGTTCCGCTTGCGGAACTCTCGCGCCGAGCGCGGTCGCTTGCGACAAACTTCCTCTTCGCGCGAGTGTGCATCCACGCGGAGCGTTTTTTATGTTATAGGACGCATTTTCCTATAAACATAAAAAAGCAGCCCATCCATACAAGATAAGCTGCTATCGTATTCCATGATTATGTAAATATTAAAATCACACAGTCAATTGTTCTCTGCTTATCTTATATGAATGTACGAAATTAAGGCCCTGCACGTAATCCCCCTGCATTGCCTGATAATTCTGGTATTCATAATAAGACTTGCACACAACTGCTGTTTTCATCTTAAATTATCCCTTCGTAACACTTTAATTTTGGGTATTATGGCACACTTTTCCGGTTTTGTCAATCATTTATTTTTCTTTTTCTTGATTAAAAAAACTTTTTATCCTATAATGTCAAATACTATAATGATATACTACGAGGTACTTACGATGCAACGACATACATTTGCAATGCAGATAAAAAAAGGAGAACTTAGTAACTACAGAAGAACTCTCGGCGAAGTTTGGCCGGAGGTTAAACAACTTTTTGATAAATACAATCTTAGAAATTTCTCGCTTTGGTCAGTAGACTTGATAGTTTTCGGTTACTACGAGTCAGATGATAACTTTATTGTTGACGAGGATTTTCTTGCGAAATCAGGTGAGCTTGACAGTCGTTTTAGCGGAATATACGACTGGATTTCCGAACCTTGTAAACCGATGCGTCTTATGTTCCACAATTATGGCGGCGTACAAGAAGAAAAAGAACTCGTATATAAAAAGATTTTTGTAATCCACTTATTTGAAGGAATGGCCGACGAATACAAACGTCGCCACGACGCAATTCTCCCATCACCTGAAGAAGAGCACAGGCATAGTGCCTGCAACAACTTCACCATTTGGAATGCCTGTGACTATGTATTCGGATATATGGAGATAGACGCAACTCTTGAACGCGAGAAAACTCCCAAGCACAAAGAATTTAACAGAATTTGGGAAACCTCCATGCTTGAAATCATGGAATGGGTCACCAATGATGTTGACTGGCTAACCAACGAATACCATAGCAATTATTATTGTATTGCATCTTATAAATAACAAAGTGTACACGTAACATCGTGTACACTTTGTTATTTATGAGTTTTATTTATTTTCAAATTTTAGCCTTTTTCCTCAACTTAAGTGCAAGTAGTATCCCTGCAATTATAAGTACAATCCCTATTATAAGTGCAATCGTTGCAAATATATTTGAACCTGAAAGTATGATTCTCTTATATTGTTCTTCCTGTAATAGTCTCTTTAAAGTATGTAGATTTAAGTTTCCCCAGTTATTTGCCGCACAAACAAAGCTGAGTCCTCTATACATCTGGCGTTTAAGCAATACGCCGATCAAGAAAAATGGCACTCCTATATACGACAGGTAAAATGCAGAGATCCAACCATGTCTTTTAAGCAACCCAAGCCCCCTGTCCAGAACGCCCTTAGCCCATTCATTGTTATTGTAACAACCGATACTATCCGTCTTACTCTCTTCATATGTAGAATCTTCTTTTTTCCTAAGGACTAATTCATCAAGCGATATTCCAAATATTTCGCTCATCTTCACAAGCTTATCCAAGTCTGGTACAGACGTATTATTCTCCCACTTAGAAACCGACTGTCTTGATACTTGTAACATTTCTGCAAGATCTCCCTGCGACATATTATTCTTTGTTCGAAGCTCATATATTTTCTCTCCCAGATTATTCATGATATTTCCCCTTTCTGTTGTTAGAGAAATTCTATCATACAAGGTGCGAAAAGTCGACCAAGCACACTTTAAAATTTAGCAACTATAAGTTGCACGCAACAAAAAAGCGTCTTACAGACGCTTTTTTGTAAAAAGATATTAGAAAATTAATGAACAAGCTCCGCATAATAATAAGCTTAAAACTGCCCAAGCTAAACCAACAATACCACAAACAAGACCTGCAATTGCCATTCCCTTGCCCTTGTCTCCGGTTGTCGGAATCTGCTTTAATGCTACAGCTGATAAAATAACACCTACCAAAGGAATAACGCCATAGAATGAAATAAATAAACCTACGATACTAACAACCATTCCGGCTATAGCTAAACCATTTGTCTTCATAACTCATATCTCCTATCTGTAAAAAAATTTTATGTTAGTAGTATACCATATTCGACAAAATATGACAAGTTATTTAAACAATTTTGATAATTAAAATATAACATTTCATCACTTTGTAAGCCCCTCAAATAAATCTGCAATCGCTACCACGAGATACTGCCCGCGCTGCCATATATCATTCCACTGTGTCTGCCTTATCGGGAAGTATGCCTCTATATCTCCCCACTCTATCGTACAGCCGGCAAGACCTGCTTCAAGTATTGCCCACTCATAATCAATACCGCTGTTATTCTGTAAATAATCGGCACTGTAATAATTCGTAAGCTTCAATATGAGTTTAACAAGCTTCCACGTATTATTATAAAGTGTTCCTGTCTGTCCTTTGTTCCAGTATATAACTTCTCCCTTTGTGTGATAGGTTATATATGCCATAAGCGTCGGATGTGAGTTTACAAAATTAATAATATACTGCGTTTCAATCTCCGAGCCTGCATATTCTCCCTCATAATATTTGTATGAAGGACCATTGTTTACCTGAAAAGACTCATTAGACTTACCGAATCCTACTGTTGGGAAATTCCTGTTAAGGTCAACACCTCTGGCATTTGAAGACCATTTATCCGTATATTCCATTGTATAAAGCTTCTCACGAAGTGCATCATCTCTTATGGCAGAGAATCCATTCTGACTTATAGCTACACTGTCAGGATTAACCATAGGAATTATGTATACGCATACATTATCAAGAATCTCTCCAATTGTCTTACCATTGTAAATCTCATCCATATGCCCCAGATAATATTCAACCTGTGCCATCGCAAGCTGTGTTGTTATATATTCCGCCCCATGTATTGAACCGGTAAATAATACTGACTTTGCTGCATTTGGATTACCAAGGGTAAGAAGATATATATCTCTATTGTCATATGACTGTCCCAGAATCTCAACTGCAAACCTGTCATCGTACTTAGCATCAAGTACACCTATTGCCTCTACCATCTCTTCATATGTGTAAGGGTTATCATCCCTATTAATCTGAGTAGTAGTAACTATCGGCTCATTTTTAAAATAGGATGAATACACATATGCCTTTTCACCATTATATGCAACAACATACCACTCGCCCACTTTACCGATGCATGTCAGCTCCTGATTCTTAATGGTCTGCCCAACGATAAAGCCGCTTGTGTTCGGAGCTTTCCTGATATTAACAACTCCCGTTGCATATATAGAGGTTGCGTCAGACATATCAAGAACTTCTGCTGTTGTCTCCGGTTCGGTTGTAGTCTCTATCTCTGTTGTGTTTTCTGCTTCAGTTGTAGTTTCTGCTTCAGTTGTAGTTTCTGCTTCAGTTGTAGTTTCTGCTTCAGTTGTAGTTTCTGCCTCTGTTGTGGTCTCCGGTTCCGCCGTAGTTTCTATCTCCCCGACAGTTTCCTTCTCCTGAAGTGGCGGATTAGCAGCCATAACTGTTGTGGTTTCTAACATCTCCAAGGTTGCTGTAACTGCTGCATCATCAGTCAGATTATTATGTGCAGTTTCCTGTGGCACAACCGCCTTTTGTGCAGAACACCCCACCATTCCAACACACATAATCCCCAATAGCAATATCTTCGTAAACACCTTCATATGCAATACCTCTTCACTTTAACTTTCCGGTCTGATTCCAAGTATTGGTTATGTAGAAATTTTATCATTTTATAAGAAAACGGTCAACTTTATGAGTAATAATTTTTAGATTTTTTATCAAAATTTGTCGAAAACAGGTGCAATATAACAACATGTATGGTAAAATAAAGACAATATACATATTATTGAAAGGGGAGAACGAGTATGGAATATAATGAAAAACATTTTAAATCTCTTGCTAACAAATATGTTCAAAGGGTATGGTTAATCGTTAATATTGTGTTTACGATAGCATATCTCTTAGAAGTATTAAAGGACGCAAGAACTTGGGGCTATTATGCAATCTTTATGACATTATCATGGGGTCCTATGATTGCAGGAAACATTCTTTTGAAGATTAAAGGAACCGATTCCAAGTGGTATCGTGAAGTTATGTGCATCGGATACGGCATATTCTTTGCATTTGCATTTTTTACATCTGCAACACTACTGACATTCTCTTACGTGTTTCCTATTTCAGCTTTATTGATTCTTTACAAAGATCACAAGTTACTTCTTCGTATTGAAGCGTTAAACATTGCAGTCGTTGTTGCATATGCAGTTTACATTTTTGCAACAAACCAAGATGGTTCCAGATTCTTAGCCGATGTGGAGATTATGATTGTAGTTACAATTTTAATGTATGCCGCATTCCTATTGGCATTGCTCTATCTTAGAAGTTCCGAGAATGCCCTACTTAGCTCAGTTCAAGGTAATCTTGATAAGGTTGTCCAGACTATCGAGTCAGTTAAAACAGCAAGTAATTCAATCGTTGACGGTGTCACTGTAGTGCGCGAGCTTTCAGATGAGAACAAAGATAGTGCAAACAGCGTTGTTGAAAGCATGAATAAGCTTACTGCCAATAACGAAACACTTCAGGAAGCAACCGCTTCTTCTCTCGAAATGACACAGAAGATTGATATGCAGGTTGAGCATGCAGCAACACTTATTCAGGAAATCGTAGGCCTTATGCAGCAGTCAGTGACTAATGCAAAGACGAGTTCCAGTCAGCTTGAAGAGGTTGTTAAGTCTACAACGGAAATGGCAGACCTCTCTTCCGAAGTAGAGGCCATCTTAAAAGAATTTAAAAAAGAATTTAATATGGTTAAGGAAGAAACCGGAACCATTGAGAAAATAACAAGTCAGACCAACTTACTTGCATTAAACGCTTCTATCGAAGCTGCAAGAGCAGGTGAAGCCGGCAAGGGTTTTGCGGTAGTTGCTGATGAAATCAGAAATTTAAGTACCGGAACCAAAGATTCTTCAACAAGCATTATGGAAGCGCTTACTCATCTTGAGGACACCTCAGATAAGATGATGTCATCCATGTCCAAGACACTTGAATTAATTAATCTTACACTTGAAAAAGTTATACAGGTTAATGAAAGCGTTACCGCTATTACAGAAGATTCCGTTAAGCTTGGAAACAATGTTCAGGTCGTTGATTCTGCAATGCAGGAAGTGGAAGAATCCAACAAGAACATGGTTGCTAATATGCAGAAAGTCACAGAAGTTATGCATCTTATGACAGAAAGCATCGTAGATGCTGATGAGAACTCTAAGGTCATGAGAAGCAAGTATGAAGAAACCTCTGCCAATGTTATTCACATCGAAGATGTTGTTGGTAAACTTGTAGAAGAACTTGGTGAAGGCGGTTTCATGGGTGTTAGAGATATACAAGAAGGCATGTTTTTAACTCTCACCGAGGATACCGGTTCCTCCAAGAAAGAGTTTAAGGGCCGCGTAACAGCAGCCCCAACAGATGATTCCATTTCATTTAATCTACAAAGCGGAACCCTTCAAGTTGCCAAAGGCGTTCATTATTCTTTGAATGTTATCGTGGATAACGAATTATACATATGGAATAATGTTACCCTCCACGTAAACAAAGACGGCACTTACACCGCTACCGTAGAAACCAGTCCTAAAGTAATAAACAGAAGAAAACACCCGCGTATACCGGTTAACAGCCCATGTACCATTACCTTAGGCAAGAATGATTCTACATTTAATGGTAAGATGATGAATATCTCCGCAGGCGGATTCGCATTTTCATCCTATGATAAATCGTTATTGACAGGCAAAGGTAAAAACGTAAAACTTGCCGTTCAGAATTGTAAAATAGATTCTGTCAAAGAGCTGGAAGGATGTATTATCCGTGTAACAGATAATGCAGGACAGTACATTGTAGGTTGTCGAATGTTCGAGGAACGTGAAGACATCACCAGATATGTACAGACTCACTAATCAGACCGTAAGCAATATAAAGGCTGGAGGCAATTGCCTCCAGCCTTGTTTACTGTATTAGCTATGTGCTACTGAAGCGAGATAGTAATTTCCTCTCTCGGCGTCCATGTGTATTTGTAGAAAGGTGTTAATGTAAGTTTATCATGCGGCCAATCGTAAATAGTTAACGTTTCTATAAAATACCCATCTCCACAATCAGTCGCCAATCTTTCATCAAACGAGTCACTATAACCCTTATATATAACACTATCTGAGAATATCTGATAATTACTACAGTCTTCTGCTGCCTTAACTTTAAAACTTATAGTACATGCATTATCCTTACGCTCTACTGATACCAGTTCAATCCAATCATGTAAATAAACACACTCTCCTGTTGTCAAATCAACAATCGGTCTTGTATAATCGATTTCACCCTCTAATACAGCACCTGTAATAACAAGTTCCGTAGGCTCTGCATCATAAAAATACAGGCTGTCTCCATAACACGAAGTTCCATATTTTGAAGATTTTGTTGTAACCATACCTAATGAAATCGATTCAAATTTCATTCCTTTATCCGTATTGATATAGAAATCTAATTTACTAAGCTCTATTCCATCACCGGATTCCGAATCAATCCTAACCCTGGTATGTGTAGGATATACTTCAATAGCCTTAATATTAACAGTCAAACCACCTATATCTACTATTTGGTCTATATTGTAAATCTTGGCTTCTCCCATTAATTCCTTATTAATTTCTAAGTCAAAATCAAATGTTACCAAGCTATTCTCTTTAAGCAATGACTCGCTACCACTTTCAAATACATTGAGCTTAAGTGTAAAGCTATCCGGCGTTTCCTTGCTAAAATCAATCATATAACAGAGCAATTCACCATCGGACTTTCCGCCCCTGCCACTTGCTCCATATGAGCCTTCAACTATTGCACTAGGATATACTCGTAAATCCGTATAATCCTCCGAAGTCACGCGATAAAACACATTAACCTGCATCTCATCTGCAATCAAATATTCAATCTCTGCTGTTATGCCATCTTTAGTCTCTACCAACTCTACAGGCTGTACATACTCCTTCTCAACAGCCTTACTAAGTGACTTCGAGAATTTAACAGCCTCTGCCAGTTCACCAATAAATGGCACTTTGGATACCGCCTGCGCTATCGGTGCACTTACATTGACAAGTAGCACAAATAAAGCAAATACTGCTGCCATTGTTGATACCGAACGCCAAATCACCTGTTTTCTCATTCTCCTATTCTTAGCCTTAACTACGGAACTCTCCAGGCTCGGAATATTAGCTTCCAACTCATTTATTAAATTAGTATATTCTTCATTACGATTCATAATTTACCTCCTCTTCAAGCTCTAATCTCAAAAGCTTCAACGCCTTTCTCTGCCTTGTCGCAGCTGTTCCCTGCGGAATACCAAGCATACCGGCTGTTTCAGCAAGTGTAAAACCCGAGAAATATCTAAGAATTATCACATCCTTTAGACTCTTCGGAAGATGTCTTACTGCCTCTTTTAGTGGTAAAGAATCGAATTCCTGTGCGGTTGCCGTCTCCTCTACTGCCTCTATAGGACACAGCTTCTTATTCTTGCGCATCTCGTTATAGCACTCATTAATCAGGATACGCGTAATCCATGTATCAAAGTACTCTTCACTCCGCAGTCGCTTATGCCCGCACAACGCCTTATATATCGCTTCATCCAAGGCATCTATCGCCTGAGAATGACTTCCCGTATAAAGCATCGCAGTCTTATAGAGCTTATCGCGAATAGACTCTACACGCTGTGCAAATTCTTCATTACTCACCTTTTTCGCCTCCTTTTCGATTATTAGACGTTTGAAGAGAGGATTTTTATTTCAAGTTTTATTTTTTTTATTATAAAAGTTTTTTCACGTTCTAACCATAACGAATCGCAGGTAGTGTATGGTTAGAAAAATGGCTCTAATTTCTATACTTCATCTTACCATAACACATTATGACGCACTCATGGTAAGAAATAAACACCAAAAATCCTCTATTGCCATCATATTTTTCTTACCATTACATGCAATATGCTCCTTGTGGTAAGAAATATCCTTGTTTCTAGTGACACTCTATCTAACCATAACTGAATAAGTTTACTCTATGGTAAGAAAACCCTGAAATATATAGCAAAAAGCAAGACAAGTTAAACTACTTATCTTGCTTTTTTGTAACGTCAATGTTAGCATATTAACAGTCAACCTTCTCCGTTTTAATCACATACAGAAACTAATCATACTCCATATAATTAAATATGCCCCGGTCTGCTAATCGAGCATATCGAATAGACCGAGGCATACCACTTATTAATTATTCTTCTTTTGTGCTTTACGCATCTTCTTGTTTTCATACATTAAGTAATCCGCCTTATCGCAACACTCTTCAAATGTCAGTGAATTCTTCTTATCACAAATACAGTAGCCATAGCTTACGCCAAATGTGTATGGCAGGTTCTGAGCTTCAATCTGCCTGTCTATCTCATCATTAATAACCTTCTGCAAATTATTCCAGAAGTTTTCATCTACATTAGTGGACAAAACCTGAAATTCATCGCCGCCATAGCGCGTTACAAGATCATTCTCACGCATAACCTTCTTTATAGCATTTGCGGAAGTATGAATGGCATTACTACCGGCATGATGTCCGTAATTATCATTAATATTCTTCAAGCCGTCCATATCCATAAACGCAACACAATATGCATCTTTACCCGTATAATCACTGCTAAAACGTTCCCACGCATATCTGTTATATAAGCCTGTAAGCGCATCCTGCATATGAAGCTGTTCAAGCATATCCACACTCTTACGAAGTACCATCTGTCGGTGAAGGTTATCCATACTACTCGCAATACTCTCATGGCATATACGATAATTATATATGTCAATCGGGAGATACTCATTAACGAACACCAGATATCCATATATTTCTTCCAAATGGTGGATAGGATATATAAGTACCAAATCGCCTTCTTCTATCTCCATAGGGATTAATTGCTCTATAGGAAATGTGATATTACTAATCTCTCCTGTACGCTCCGTATAACCTGCAACGGCATTCATCATGTCATCATAATACTTGCCATTATCAGGATATTTGAATTCGCAATCAGAAGAAACAAATTCCATCGCGCCCTGATTCATACATAAAACATACTGTGGGCATTTAATTCCGATAAACATATCCTGAAGCTTGGCCATAAGCTCATCCAAAGAACTAACTTCATCCAAACGGTCATTATACTGCATCATCTGTCGAATCTGATTACCCGCCTCAATTTTCGACAATACAAGCTGCTGATATTTCTTATCAACGTTATCATCCTGCACATCAGAACATCCACAGCTTCTTCCAAAGTAAACTTCACCATCATAATAATTAACGAGCGGAACGTCCTTGCCATCAATCAAATCCAACAATAATTCAAAAGAAATCTCAGCAATTCTGCTATCTACTCTGTCTGCTCCGCTGATATCAGGTCTGAATGCCATACTGTTAGTGCTTCGAATCAAACAGCACACTATCATATCCTCCGGCACCTTAATTCCTTGATCTTCCAGTTCCAAACAAAGTCCTATACTATGTACATCATGCACGCAGACTACCGCTTCTGCATCACGCGTCCCCGCTTCCTCGAACATTCTAAGGAGTTCCCTACCATCAGTTAATGAAACAGCTCTCATACTGATTCTTCTCTCATCAACCTCTATGTTATTCTTCTCAAGAATCTCCCTGTAACCTCTAATCGTATCTACATTAATACAATCACTGTCGCCTGTACATACGAGATTAATCTTGGTACAGTTATGCTTTTCCACAAGATGCGTCATCAGCTGGCAAATCGCCTTATACCCATCCATAATGACGAAATTAGTATCCTGTTCTCCAAAATTATTGGCAATAAACGGAATTTTCTTCTCGCGAAGCTTACTTATAATAGGCCTAAACATCTTGTCCGTCCCCAAATTACCATCAAGAATACAACCATCAAAATCTATCTTATCAAGCAATTCATAAATAGTAGCCTCTCCCTTATCATAAAGAGTTTCATCAAGATAGAGTCCATAACTTGTCAAGACATAAAGAGCACATCCCCCAACCTCTTTAATCTTAGCATGGATTGCTCTAATTGTATCCTTCTGATGTTCAAAATTCGACGCACTTATTATTAACCCAATTTTCTTCACTGTGCCATACCTTCTTCCAAATTATGAAATAGGACTTACTATCTATAATATATCACATACTGCGAAAACACGCAACTTGAGAAAACAAAAGAGCAAGATCAAATCTCTCGCTCTTTCTACTAATTAAAGTACTGTTTAATTTTACCATCGTCAAATGGTGTTTTGTTATGATCATATCCTATGTAATACTCTGCAAATAGATCCACATTGACGGTTGATTTTCTTTTATCCATTCCATATCATGCTGCTTCAACACCTGTACAGCGCTCTCTGCCCATTCGTCAAAGTACTCCTGTCCGGTTTCTGCATATAATTTAAGACTTGCTTCCGGCGCCAACTCATCTAAAAGAATTCTCATCAATTGACCATGTAGTCCGTTCTGTCCTCCTTCAATGAATTTACTAAAAACGTATTTTAAACTGTATGAGCCATAATATATAAGTTCTCTATATTCCAGCGGATGTTCATCAATATAGTCTGCCGGATTTGACGAAGTTATCGGAGATGATTTAATTGTATCAAATAATCCGTCAATTACGTTTTCCGTATCTATCTTAAAATACCGGGTCGCTCTACTATAGCACTCCTGCATTTGATATACCACATATTTCTGCGTATCCAATGCTTCTTCTTCAATTTCATCCGGAAATTTCCCTCTAATATCCGATGCATAATAACTTCCGTCTCTTGGAGCCCAAAAATCACTCAACTTATATGTGTTATCTAACATTTCAAATGTAATAACCACAGGCATATGACCTCCGGCGACTCGATTCAACTTCCCTTCAAAGCAGGAAAATGACTGTTCCAATGCCATCCCATATACCATTATCATGGTTTTCGAAGCTTCCTCATCTAACAAAGGCACTCCACATATTTCCTCTCTATGTAACTCTACAAAGCTGGCACAATGATAGAGTCCATCCGGATAAGCGGATGCTTGTCTGTCAACAATGGCATCCAATATAGCACTATCCAAGGTCTGCTCCGTAGGAGTCTGCTCCGTTGTGGGCTCATCCACTATATTTTCAACTTCCTGTGTTTCTGAGTCCTCAATTATTACTTCACCTTCACTAATGCCGTTGTTTCTCAGACTATCTATGCGTTCCAACCCGAACAACCATCTGATATGCGCACCTTCCTCCAACACTTCCGTATCGATGTCTACGTCATATTCATAAGTCAGGTATACACCTCCATCTTTTGTCTGAAGCAAATAGTAAACCACATTATTCTCACTATTCTCTACATTTATTCTCCACGCCTTTTCTATTGAACTTCTAAGTTCTGACCATGCATCATCTGATATAGTAAATCCGGACATATCGAAATACTTGTCAAAGTTTTCTGTTGTAATCTCGACTTCCTCAAATCTGCCTGACTGTTGTACCCACTCCGTTGAACCCTTATCATCTAATACATCTCCTGACACAAGCATAGTATAGTCCGATGTAAACTGATATCTAGGTGCCGTTTCCGGTGTATAAGAGAAGGAATACCAAGGTGCATTATATATTATTTCTGCCACCCTGTAGCTATGTCCGAAGGGTTCCGACGCAAAATAATCTCCTTTTTTAGGATTAGTTACGCATATTATAATGCCTACGATACATATCAAAATAGCTCCTATGGTAACCAAAAAGCCAGGCTGCTTCCATGTAGCCAGATTTTTAATACGTCCCTTGGTATCCACCTCTCCAAAAGCAAGCGGCATTCCGAACATAATAGTATTACTCGTTGCAACCTTCAGCAAAGAAGCAGAATAATCAGCCCGTACATCTTCCCCAATATTTCTGATAACTGCCTCATCACAGCTCATTTCCATATCCTTACTAAATAATAGAAATGCCACCCAAACAAGAGGATTAAACCAATGTATGCAAAGAGCTACATAGGCAAGAAATTTAAAGATATGATCCCCTCTGCGGATATGATATTGTTCATGCTTCAGAATATACTGCTGTTCCTGCTCCCTTAAAGAAGATAACAGATAAATACGTGGTCTGAACATCCCCAAAACAAAAGGAGTTGTAATATAGTCCGCCATATAAATATTATCCCTAACTTGCACTGCTCCAACCAAACTTTTTCGCAACTTAACATAAGAAATCGTGCTAATCCCAATCATAACCACTATTCCTGCTATCCATATATAAGTTGCTATGCTGATAGGCATCTCCAAAGAATCTGATACAATTTGTCCTGTCTCTTGGTATACACTATCATTTACCACATCATCCAATATAGGAACCTGCAAAGCATCTTCCTGATTATCTGTACGAACAATATTGTCAGGAATATAGACAACCTTGCTCATACTATCAGCAGTTTCTGTGACAGGAGTATCAAACAACCCCAGTACAGACAACGGTGTGTTTATGCTAACAGGGCAAAGCAATCGAAATAATACTACAGCCCACAGCATATAAGAATATACCTTCGGTGTCCGCTTCAAAAAAAGCCTGAGTATCAGCACCGTAACAATTATAACACTTGCTGTAATACTCATATTCAAAAGTACCGGCAATAACTCATACCAATTCATCCTCTCACCTCCTCATGCTGTCTATTACTTTTTTCAATTCTTCAACTTCCTTATCCGATAACTTCTTCCGGGAACCGAATGCAGCCAAAAAAGCCGGTAACGAACCCTCAAAAGTGTCATTAACAAACTTTTCACTTTGAAGAGCATAAAACTCTTCTCTACTAATTAAGGATGTAATAATACGATCCTTGTTTCGAAAAATTCCTCTTTCACATAACCTTTTCAAAATAGTTAATGTAGTAGTTCTCTTCCAATTCAATTCAGTTTCCGCAAGTTTCTCCAGTTCTACCGGACGCAATGGTTCATTATTCCATATGATATCTGCAAATCTGGATTCTACAGCTCCTAATCGTATTTCGTTCATATAATCATCCTCCGTCTACTGCGTGTAGTCTTTTTGTATAGTCTACTCCCAGTAGTCATTTATGTCAAGTACTTTACATGTAATAATTTACAGGGATTGCCCATTTGCCCGGCATATGTTATTCTATGAATATAAAACTAAGGAGGTAAAATCATGAAAACTGTATGCGTTATTACCGGCGGCGGTAGTGGAATGGGGTTAGAAGCGGCAAAGTGTATGCCAAAGGAAAAAATCATCGTAATCTCAGGAAGAACAGTGACTAAACTGGAAAATGCAGTAGAGGAACTTAAAGGCTTGGGATTCGAGGCTTATGCTTATGCCTGTGATACTTCGAATCGCGAAAGTGTGAAGAAATTGGCAGAGTATGCTGCATCTTTAGGCGAAATTAAAAACGTCATCAATGCCGCAGGTATTTCACCGGCTATGGGTGTTGCCGGTGACCAGGAAAAGATTTTGAGAATTAATGCATTAGGAACTGTATATGTCAATCAGGAATTTTCTAAATTAATGAAACCCGGTAGTGTTATTTGTGATATTTCTTCTAATTCTGCTTATGCTCTTCCGGGTTTTATTATACCTAAGAAAGCATATCCGCTTGCAGAAACTGATGAAAATGCCTTCTTGACTAAATTAATCAAGAAATCTAATATGGCAAAAACTGATTATCAGAAGAATGGCTTTGCATATAGTCTCTCTAAGAACTTTGTGTGCTGGTATGCTGCAAAGAGTGCTTTTGATCTTGGACCGAAAGGAATTCGCGTAGTGTCTTTAAGCCCGGGCTTAATTGCTACAGATATGGGTAAGATGGAAGAAGAGAATGGTGGTTACCTGATTGGAATGTCTTGCGAAGGCCGCATGGGCAAACCGGAAGAACTGGGTTATGCCATTGCAACAGTTGCAGATGAGCGTAATGGTTATTTGGCAGGTGTCGATATTCTTTGTGATGGCGGAAGTACAAGAGGCCAAAAAGAATTCAAAAAGAAAAAATAGTTTTTTAACATGTATGGGGACTATCGAAATGATAGTCCCCATAATAATCTATGATTTAGTGAAAAGGGGCGCCATTAGTTGTATTGGTCCATATGTCCCATTCCAGAGTATCTTCATTGCGCAATAATATAAAGTACTGTTTAATTTCGCCATCTTCAAGAAATGTTTTGTTATGATCATATTCTACGTAATACTCTGCAAATACAACTATCATATTATTTACTAAATAAGTGTCTGTCCAACCTTTGCCTTTAGCAAGCTCGCTACCTACATACCTTTGTCTGGCAGTTTCACTTGCCTTGTCATCCACAACCACTTTGCGAACTTCTACATTCAGCGTATATTCCTTTTGTTTTTGATTATCAATTGCGCTTCGAACTACATCTGTAGGTACTTGTGATGAATTGTAAATCCACAAATCATTAAGCGTGTCATCCGTTGGAACCTCATCGACTATATTTTCAACCTTCTGCGTTTCTGAGTTCTCAATTGACACTTCACCTTTATTGATGTTATGACTCCTTACAAATGCCTCAACATCCTCATACCTAATATCAATAAAGTCCGCTTCACCATGAATATATGAAAGATGCATATACATAGGTGACGTCTCCATACTACCTCCACCTATTGCTAAAGTATAATTCTCATCAATAGCATAAAGAAGTATATAAAGCCCCGACCCGATATCTGTACTCTCATACATGGCAAAATCGCTCCACGTAAGCTTCTCACCTTTTTGCCCGGCAAGTGTTATCACTCTGTCAATTGTAAGCCTTCCCTTTGGCACAACAAACAGTTCCCTGACATATTCCGGATTAATAACCTCGTATGTATATGTCGGCTTTACACCATCATCAAACCAAACCTCTGTGCATTCTTTATTAAAACACATTGTATACTCTGCTCCCTGAGCTTTCTTGAAAATGATTCTGTTAGTTCGGTCTCTTTCTTCACTACGGTTATTAGAAACAGGCTCACTACTTATCCGGATATTTTCAAGCAATTCACTTATGCGGTCATCAATATCCTGTCCCAACAAGGTATAGCCTGTATCTCCACTAATTACCTCTATACCTGAATTGTCCTGTTTAAGCTTCTCAATGTACTCTGTATCAATCACAGCATATGACACTTTGGGATTAGTCATCAAACAAATTGCAACAACTATGCATGCAACAACTGCTACACCAATAGCAATAATCGTAGGCTTCTTATAGTGCATAACTCTTTTAACCCTCGTCTTTACGCCAACCTCTCCAAACGCAAGCGGGCAAACCATCATAAGCTTACCTGAAAGGCTACTTTCTACAAGTGCCTTCGAATATGCTCTTCTAGCTTCTTTTTCCATACTTTTAATAACAGTCTCATCACATGCAAGCTCGATGTCTCTGCAGAACATAATATATGCCACCCACACAACCGGGTTAAACCAATGTATGCATAGAACAAGAAATGCAAGTGGCTTACTGATATGGTCGAATCGTCTCAGATGTGCATTTTCATGTGCGATAACAAATGCTCTATTCTCCTCTTCCATCGTATATGATAAATATATCTTAGGTTTAATAATCCCAAGTATAAAAGGTGACTTCACCCATTCACTCTGACGGACATTATCATGTAACGGCACCGCTGTCTTAAGCCTGTATTTCAGATAAATAAAGTTACAACACGCATAGCCAAACATCACACCTAAACCTATCAGCCAAATTACAGTCATAACAAATATTACAACCTGCATCGGATTGACGCTGTCCCCGAGATTCGGTGAAAATTCAGAAGCTATCACAGGATTAACACTGTTGTTTAGTGCGGGTATACCGGTTGAGATATGTGGTGTCTTCTCATACATTATATCTTCCGAAACTGTCTCAGTGCTCGGTATAAGACTAAAAGAACTCTCAAATGAAAATGGGCATACAAGCCTTATAGCAACCAACGCCCACAAAAGACAATGTATCCGCTTAGGCACATTTCTTAACACGAGTCTTAAAATAAGTACTGCGATAATAACCCAGACCGCAGTTATACTCATATTTAAAATAGCAAGAAAAATTTTCTCCATAAGCCCTCCTACTCTTCCTCGATTATTCGCATAATCTCTTTAAGCTGCTTCTCGGATAACTTCTGTTGTCTGGTAAATGCTGCCAAAAACGCTGGCATTGAACCTTCAAAACGATTCTTCATAAGCTCGTCAAGCTCCGCCACCTGAACCTCCTCTTTTGATACAAGCGATGAAACCACCGCATTCTCATTCTTAAGAATTCCTCGCTCTGCAAGTCTTCTTATTACTGTATAGGTCGTAGCCTTGCTCCATTCTAACTGCTCCTTGCACAGCCTCACAAGCTCGGTGCTATTAATCGGTTCATTCTCCCAGAGCACCAGACAAAAACGGTACTCACTTTCAAATATCTTCGGTGTATTCATATCAATCCCTCCTATCCGCCATTACTTATAGCCAATATAGTTTAATGCGTTAAACCTTGTCTTAAGTTTAATGCATTAAACCATTTTTGTCAACAAGTTTTTTACTCAACTTGAACTACAAACCATTTTAGACATAATTTAAGGGAAGGTTCTTTCTAAACCTTCCCCAAAACTACTACCTTAGCACTATTCTCATCATACAAAATCTTTACTTTTTTCTTGTCATAATCGCGCTTGCTATATACTGCAAATGCTGCATTCGACCACAAAGCTCTCGTCCTAGCCTTAACAACCTCATTATTTTTGTTAGTAAAAGTAACAATATAATAATATGCGGGACCGCCTCGCCCTATATAACATCTCTTCGGATTATCCAGACGCACCTCATATACATCATAACGTTCATGCTTTCGAACAATGTTCCAATACATGGCAAAATAAATAGTAAACGGTATTGCCATAAATGTATTTACCAAAAGAAATACTCCAACTACCTGCATAAGTCCTGTCCACACATCCTCTGCCTGTGCAATAATGCATATAAACATAATCAGTTCAACTATCACAAGACCTATAAATCCATATTTAGTTCCTTTCTTAAGAGCCTTACACTCCATCGAATTTTTAACCGTTTCTTTTGCAACCGCCATACTTATCTCCCCACAGATTGATTCTCATACCTAAAGATGCTTCTTTTTTGTTACTAATACTTCCAACACTATTTTTATAATGCAAGAATACAAGAAAGCCAGAACCACAACGGCTATATTAGGACCAAACGTGCTTGGATCGTCAAGCCTGTTTAGCATAAGAACCAACGATATCAATGAAATAACAGCACCTACCGGAATTATTGTTTTATTAATTAACAGCATAATTCCGGATTTACTTCTCTCATCCGATATAAGTATTATGCCTACCTCAAAAATAAAAATTAAAACAAGGCTTAGCATATCGATAAAATCGTATGTATTCGTTAACAATCCCGCATATCCGTCATCTGTGTTAATCAAACGCAAACATATTCCTGCCGCAAACAAAACTATTCCCAGTACTATTCCTATAATCCTTGTAGTCTTATTTTCCTTTTTATTTTCTTCATTTTCTTTCATTAATGTCATAATGTTTTCCTCCGCTTTCTTAGAATAATCCTCAGGAGGAATTTTTTCACATGACAACAATTCATTTACCGAAATATCCAACGCCTTACACAAGGATACCAAAATAGATGTATCCGGCAAGCTGTTACCGCTTTCCCATTTAGATATAGTCTTATCGCTCATTCCAATAATATCTGCGAGCTCTTTCTGTGTTATACCCTTCTCCTTCCGCAACTGTTGAATAAACTCTCCGATGCCATTTGCTTTCATATATTTCTACCTCCTATATTCGATTGCGCAATCTATACCATTATTTAACTACAATATAGCATAGAATTCAATCTATGTATCGGAGAATCACTCTATGTTTTAGAGAAAAGGAATTCCTTTACGTCTTAATATGTGGCAGATACTGTCCTAGTTACATTATTCTAACGCAGCTTTGCCAATACCTTGTCCACAAGCTTAAGCATTGCCTGCTCAGTAGCCCTGTCATATGTGCAATTCTTCGGCACCTCGTCAAAAAGTTCTATCCTATCCATCTCACTTTCAGGAATCTCACCAAGTGAATGAACCTCTGCATAATAATATCTGCCGTTGTTACTATTCACACCTGTATCCCAAACAAATTCATAATCACACAAGGCAGTAAACGTACAGTCAGTAATTCCACTTTCCTCATATAATTCCCGCTTGGCTGCTTCAAGTGCACTCTCCCCACTCTCCACATGACCTCCCGGTCTTTCAAAGCTCTGTCTGCGCTTGTGCCAACAGTATATCCACTTTCCCTGATAGCGAGCAAATATAGATACAAATCCCATATTCTCAAGTGTATCCGGCGGATAATAGGTCATTCCGGGAAGTTTTCCCTGCTTCTTAGCCTTATATGTAACAATCTCGCCGTTCTCATAGGGCCTCATTGCTCCTATAACTGCATCCATCATTAATGCATGTCCCACTACAACTATACGCTCATAACCACGATACTTCTCTAACACTCCAAGCACTCTGCTTCTAAGTGCAGCGCTGCTCTCCCAATCCTTCGCGCCATTAAAATGAATACCTGCACTCTGAGTAAAATCATCACACAGAGGCAGCAGTTCCTCTGCTTTCCCCCTCGTATGCGTAGTATCAGACACCCATTCATGCAAATTCTTCTCCACAACAATCGGAAGATTAAGCTCTCTCGATATAATATTCGCCGTTTCCATTGCCCTTGTATATGGTGATGTAATAATTATCTGTGGCGATACTTCCCTAAGTTCCTTAGCAGTCTTCGCAATCTGTTTTCTTCCCTTATCAGTCAGCGGTGCAAAATCTCTGCCCATGTGAAAATCATTCCAATCACCTAAAGAATCATAGTCCGCTTCACCATGTCTTACGAAATAAAAAATACTTTCATCGGTGTTTGTTGACGTGTTAAATAAATTCATATAGTTAACCCCCTTGCCTCACTGTTTTTCTTGAGTTCACTACTTGTTCTTATTTGCTTCCAAAAACGGCAAATACATAATCAAAAATCTCTTCAAAATCGACCAGACATTCCTCGCCGAAAATATACACCGGCACCTTATCCTTAGCTGAATATACGGTAATCTCTATATCCTTCTCAAGATTATATGCGATTATCTTTTTCTTATCAGGATCAACTATCCAGTATTCCCTAACTCCTGCTTCACTATACTTGCAAAGCTTAACACTCATATCCTTCTTCCTTGTTGTCGGAGATGTTATCTCTATCACCATATCAGGTGCACCATATACATTCTTAGTCCTTAACTTATCCTTATCACATACCACAAGCACATCAGGCTGAAGCATGGTTCTATCATCACAATTAAGTCTAACATCAATAGGCGAAATAAGAACTACACACTTGCCATTTTTTGAACGTACATATTCTCTTAATTTCGCAAATATTTCTCCCGCCACAGCCTGGTGAATCCCTGTAGGCGCACTCATATCATATATAACACCATCTATAAGCTCCACCCATTGCTCTTCGGAAATCTTATAATAATCATCAATAGTATATTCTCCCTGTCTTCTCACAGTATAATTCATAGAGGACTCAGAAACCTGTGTTACCTTCTCAAATACACCCTCAAGAGCCCTAAGCGTATCATATCTTGGTGCCTTAGTAATACCCCCCAGAATCTTCTGAACCGTTCCTATAGGAACCCCTGAATATTCTGCAATCTGTTCATAAGAATATCCCAGCTCCTTCTTCTTATCTCTCATCTCTTCAACAGTCATAGTATTACACCCCGCTTTTCATCCATATTTTATCCTTTTTTTATCCATTTGTCAATATTCCCCTCCATTTTATATCTATTTCAAAATTATATCCACATATAAGCGCATCATCCTCTGAAATTAAATAATATGTCACAGAATGAATGTTAAGATTGATCTCTGACATACAGTCTTGTCGTATAATCTAACAATTCATGTTCTGTGCCACTGTGTGTATATGTGCCACAATACTCCATTCCGTCTTCACTATATACAGTAAGCACTGTCATAAGCTTCCCAACATCCTCTGTTACCGCAAGCACAAGCCTTTCACCATCAAACATGCATCTGTGCTCTCTCCCAAAGTCACATAAAGCATACTGTGTATCTTTTGCAAAAACATCACTACACCAAACCCTCGCCTCATCTTCAAGCAGTGAGACAAATACAAAGCTTCTGTCATTCCACTTGATTAATATGCCTCCGTCCTCAAGTGTCATATCTGAGAAATGCATCCCTTCTGCTTCCATAATACTAATATCCTGTGTCATAACAGGAATTATTCCATCAAGCTCATACACAAGCAGACGATACTCTTTTTTATCTGCAACAAGCATATAAAGAGCATTATCCTCTTCTACCAGAAACATCTTACCCGGAAGCATCCCCTCCGGAAGCTCGCACACCTTTTCTACACCTTTCACATCAATCGTTTTTCTGCGATTTTCATCTTCATACGGCATATAAAATATACCACTATTTTGATTAAGCTTAGCAACTTCGCCATTTTCATCACTACACTCGAATGCATAATAGCAGCCCTTCTCACCAAAATCATATGCCTCTGCCGTATAATAACCGCATCCGTATCCATCCATCTCACGACAATCTACATGAATAACTCCGCCATCTTCATTTTTCTCAATATCTACTTCCAGCCTGAAATTTTCATATGCATCAATTCTAAAGAGCTCAGTAAATGCCTCGTTATCATAATCGTTAAGATACACATCCAACTCATCATTCCTTACATAACAACTAATCGGATAACTATCATAATAATCAGCAAAATTTACTATCTCAGTAATCTTTTCTCCCGCCGGACACATATCCGCAACTGCACCGATTATCTTAGAAAGGTGCATATCATATATATCAACCGCAGAATTACTTCCGTTACCGGAGGCAGACGTTCCGAAATTAGTAATTGTTCCCATGTTGATATCCTCTATTAACTTCCGCTCATATCTGAAACCATTCGCATCAAAATCAAAATCGCTTGTAGCATCTTCACCTCTTCCTACAGTATAACTTGTATTCCAAAACATGTGCTCATCAATAATAGTATCAAGTGTAAGCGTAACACCTTCTGCTGCCGAAGGATTACCGCTAACCACTTCTTCCGTAATATATATTTTTTCCTTCTCTTCATTTATTTCCATGTATGCAAGCGGCAGAGCCACTACCGCAAACACTACCAACAAAGCCATTACTATAAATCCCTTTTTCATATCAGCACATCCTTTCCATGCCTCATATTAAAGCTCCCCGCCCATCTCTTTTAGCGCCTTACTTACTCTGTCTGCACGATAATGATACATTTCCTTCACATAATCCATGAGACTCTTGCCCTCATCCTCAAGCTCAAGTGTAGTCACATCACTTCTAAGTTGCCCTCTTTTAAGCAACACAGCACGGCTTATAAAATGCTCTACCTCTTCAATCAAATGCGTGGATAGGAAAATTGTCTCTTCAGGCTCAAGAATTCCAAGAAGCACCTTATAGAAATCCTCTCTGTTAAACACATCATTCCCCGCGAACGGCTCATCCATTAGAATATACTCCGCACCCTGACAAAGTGCCATTATAACCTCGAACTGATTCTTCTGTCCTGTTGAATATGCCTTAAGAGGCTTATTCATCGGAAGCTCAAAGAAATTCATAAGTGCCTCGAATCTTTTTAATCTGAAGGTTCCAAAATGCATCTGATAAAACTCCTTATGTTCCTTTGGACTTAAATTCGGGAAAAATGAGTGCTCACAGGTCGCAAAAGACAGCTTTCCGATATTGCTTCTGTCAATTATTTTTCCATCCAGAAGTATCTCTCCTTTATACGAATGAAATCCGAGAATACTTTTTAACAAAGAAGTCTTACCTGCTCCATTCTCTCCGAAAAGTCCGATAATCTCCCCGTGGCCTATCGTAAGGTTGATATCCTTAAGAGCATGTACTTTCCCCTTTTCGCTGTTGTAGTATTTGTTAAGTGATCTAATCTCAAGCATAATTCATCCTCCCGTCACATGAACCTTGGCATACATTCATTCGGCATTATAAGCATATATAACCCGAAATATAGAAAATATATTGATACTGCGGCAATAAGCCCCACTATCATGCAGATAACCGGTCCTGCCACACAGCTTTTTATCATCACGCTATGCGTACTGAGTCTCCGCATTACATAGATACTTTTTGTATACTGATAATAATAAAAATAATGATACACTACCATCACAATTAGAAATATAGCAACCGGGATAAAAAACATCATATATCCGGGAACAAGTGTGATAAACGGCTCTGCCACTGCACCTTCCATTATCTCTTTTTTACCCACTACCCATGTAAACAAAGCTTCCCTTGCCGAATGAAGATTCTCAGCAAACAACCAGAATGCAAGCATCTCTCCAAGTGCAAATATTGTACCAACTGCAGACCATTCTTTTTTGTATTCATATCCCGGAGGATAGAATTTCTTCATATCCATCATCAGTCTTCCTCACTCCAATCAGAAAAAACTCTTACAAGTGCTACTGCAATAACTATCAAATATGCAATATAACAAAATACGTCCATTACACTTGTTCCCATTCCAATTGAAAACCAGCTTACCGTAAGGCTTATCAGGCAAAAATCTCCCACGTGACTTTTCTTTTCACTTACTGCCGCCTGCATGCCGAGCGCAAGAACAAGTAATACATTTCTTATCCATCTTAACACCTCTGCCATCGGAAAAAGCGAATGTAGAAAATCATTTCTGTAAAAGGCAAGAAAAAGCTGCTGATATTCATGTTCTCCTTTTATAAGCTCCACATTATGATTTCTTATCAATACAATGGCAACCAATGTCTGAACCACGAAGAGAAGTACTATGCAAAAAACATTGTATATAGTTTTGATAACAAAAAATCTCTTTTTACTGATTCTCATTCTTTGAATGGTGTATCCACTTTTCTTATCCAGCCCTTTTTCAGAAAAACACAATACCATAAATGCTATAGCAAGCATCGCTAAAAATGTGTAGGGAATATATGCCTTAGTAATCATAAGCTCCGATTCAGCAAAATTCTGCCCCTTATCAATGATATAATAAAAAATAAAAAATTCTATAATTGTCATTTCAACAATCAAGGCTAATATCTTATACAAACTACTTTTTATAAGAAGCGCTAACGCTGATATATCCTTCATTACTCTTCTCCTCCCGCCATATCGTTCCATATCTGTCTGACAAGCTCAAATGCATCATCTCTATTCACCCCAAGCAGCTTCATCGACTTAACCCAGACAGTCGTATCGCTTACCAGAAGCTCTCGTCTGATTCGTGCTATCGCATCATCATCTACGGAAGTGAAGCTCTTCGCTCCCGACCTTGATACAATAATCCCCTCTTCCTCAAGCATATGATATGCTTTCTGAATAGTATTCGGATTAACTCCGAGAAGTGCTGAAAGTGCTCTTCTTGACGGCACCTCCTCCTGATTACCAATTGTACCAGCAGCAATCCCCTGCTTTATATATTTAATTATCTGCAAATAAATCGGCCCATCATCTTCTAAAACAAATTCTTCAAATGAAATCATATATTCACCTCACCGTATCAATTATGTAATACAGTTTTCTTAACCGTATTATATAATTAATACAGTTTGGTGTCAATAGGTTTTTTTAATCTCCTGACATATTAGCTGTATGCTTGAAAAATTCCCGAAATTGCTTTATAATAAAAAAGATGATATTTATACTATAGAATAAAAGGAGACGACATTATGAAAATAGCATTAATTAATGAAAACAGCCAGGCTGCTAAGAACGAAATGATTTATAATACATTGAAAAGCGTTGTAGAGCCAATGGGACATGAGGTTGTTAATTATGGTATGTATGCTGCAGATGATGCAGCACAGCTCACTTATGTACAGGTAGGTATTCTTACTGCAATTCTTATTAATTCAGGCGCAGCAGATTTTGTTATCACAGGTTGTGGTACAGGTGAAGGTGCAATGCTCGCATGTAACTCTTTCCCAAGTGTACTTTGCGGACATGTTGAATCACCACTTGACGCTTACCTTTTCTCACAGGTAAATGACGGTAATGCAATCGCTCTTCCATTTGCAGAGAACTTCGGATGGGGCGGCGAGCTTAACTTACAGTACATCTTCGAGAAATTATTCTGTGCACCGGGTGGCGGCGGCTATCCAAAGGAAAGAGTAGTTCCTGAGCAGAGAAATAAGAAGATTCTTGACGAAGTTAAGAAGGTTACTCATGTAGATATGGTAACAATTTTAAAGAACCTTGATCAGGAGTTATTAAAGGGCGCAGTTAGCGGCGAGAAGTTCAAGGAGTACTTCTTCAGAGATTGCAAGTGCGATAAGCTTGCAGAAGCAGTAAAGGCAATCGTAGGCTAATTGCAATATATTATCCGGATTCTGAGTGTTTATCAATAAAGTGGGCGGTATCCTTTAGATACCGCCCATTATCATTCCAGCCAATTCAATTGTTCTTTGCAACTCTCCATTCGCCCTCCAAGTATTCCTCACCCACATGCACCATCAACTGATAAGTGTCATTCGTATTATTCTTAATCATTAGGTTGCCATGAGAATAAAAACAGGCCGTGCCTAAGCACAGCCTGTAAACTATTATACTCTATTTGATTTTAGCTCCGTCCTCATCAACCTTGTGTCCATCGGGTGTGGTAGTGTTAAGGAGGCATTCACCCGTCTCTACCATGTAGTATTCCTTGCCACTGACAGTCTGCCAGCCTGTACGCATTAATCCGTCACTGCCAAGGAGATACCAGTGCCCCTTAACAAAGTTCCAACCGGTACACATCGCTCCATTTTCATCAAAAAGATACCAACCATTCTCCAAGAGCAACCAGCCTGTGCACATTGCACCGTTAGGGTCAAGATAATACCAACGATTTGATTCAGGGTCACACAACCATCCATCAGAAAGCATATAACCGTCTTTCAAATCCATGTAATACCAAAGCATTGAAGCAGGTGACTGTGTCCAACCTGTTGCCATCGTACCGTCATTGTTCATATAATACCATTTTCCATCTGCAGTCTGTATCCATCCGAGTCTCAATGAACCAAATTCGTCAAACATGTACCACTCACCGTTCACCATCTTCCAACCAGGATTTCCGTTCCAGTAAAATCTCTCAATCATTTTACGGTGCGCCTCATCCAGTTCTTCCTGTGTAGGTTCCGGTTCGGGATCCTGCATAGGTAACTTCGGTATACTCTCCGTATAGCTGTCTCCACAGTTATCACAGGTATAGGTTCTTACACCCTCACTTGTCGTAGTAGCTTCTTTCGTAACTGTCGAACTATAATCATGTCCCGTTGCCGAAATTGTCTGTCCGCCGGACAGCAACGCTTCACAGGACTTACAATAAGTATCTCCGGTGTAACCTATCTCTTTACAAGTCGCAGCTTTTACCCCTCTTACCTCTGTATTGGTATGCTCGCAATCTGAACGGGTAATTGCAACCATTACACTTTCATTCTCATAGTTACCCTTGTCTGCTCCTGTATATACAGCAGTAGCATTTGTTACTACTCCAACCTCAAGAGATGTATTTTTATCTGCATCCTGCCATACCCAGCCTGTCGGTAAAGTTACCTCACTTACAGTTTTAGTGCTATAAGGTACATTCATAGAAGTACCCGGCATATTAGGTGCATTTTCTGCTTTGTTTACAGTTACAGAAATAGTCTTTGCAGCCGCTGCATAATCGGCAGTTTCAGCAGCATTGATAGTTACTGTTGCCGTACCCGCTTTCAGAACTGTTATTGTTCCGTCTGCTGCCACGCTGATAACATCAGATGTAGTTGAATAGGTGATATCACCGTTGCCGCTAGTTGTAGCACCGATGTTTTCTGTTTCGCCATAGGTAAGAATAATATCGTATGCTGTAATTGTCTGCGTCTCCTTGTTGCAAACGTTCAGCGTACCATTTACAAAATTGATTACATAATGACTTGCAAGTATATTATCCGATACTTCACCCGATATGGTAATGGTGTAAGTGCCTACTGCGTTGTTGTCTGTCGCAGAGCATGAGAGAGAAACATCAACAGGGAGAGTATCACCATCAACAAGACCTGTTACTATGTATTCGTATGTAGGGAGTACCTCACCGACCTTTATTGTGTAGCTCTTTGCAGTAATTGTAAGAGTTGCCCTATTTATTATTACAACAATATCTCTCACAACCCTGTGATTAGAGGAGTCATAGCCGTTAACACCTGTGTAATCGTAGTTGATGTCGTCAACCTCGATATATGCAATGCAGTCGGTATATGCGTCAGGAACTATCGTTCCGTTTAACCAAGCCCAAGAGCTGTCATCTAATACAGATGAGGAAAGTGCGTCTCCGTATGTGATAGCTGTCGCTTCGGGAGTTTCAAGTGAAACAGGAGTTGCCTTGTTGATTGTAAATGTACCCTCAACAAAAGTAATATCATAATTCGGGTTTGTGAGAGTACCCTGTGTTATTGCATAAGTTCCTACATTTTCACCCGGTTCACGGGTAAGTGCACCTATGAGAGTTTCGCCAATTACAAGACCGCTTGGTACATTGTAAGTAAGTGTGGTGTCATTTTCGCCGTAGGTCTTGCTTGTGTTATCTGCTTTTACTGTAATAGGCTTTGGTGAAATCGTAAACTCTACTTTTGCAGTTTTGCCTCCAACCGTAAGGTTTGCAGTATATCTTCCTGCATTTACTGCCTCATTAACTTCTGCCCCCCTACTATCCCTATACACGATTGATGAACTGTAATCCGTTGTGTCAACATTATTTTCAACAGTTGCCACTACCGCTGTGCCGTCATAGGTCTTATCTAATGCAGAAATTACGATTGTTTTTGCTGCTCCGTTTAAAGGACAATCAGCAGCACCACATTCTGCTGTGATTGTATCGTCGTTTGCAGTATAAGTCCATTCGTGTGTATGTGCATTTCCACCACATACATCACACATGCCATCACTATTATTATCTGTATGCGGTTCATTTTCATTTACATTACGATAAACCTGTGTTTCTTCATCACACTTGAGTACAGAATATACCGTACCGCGTTCTCTACGTTCTTTATCAAGCACGGGATGGGTATCGGTTCCCAATATCTGATACCAAGTCACATTTTCGCTTGAAGAACCATTTAAGAGATATGTAATCTCACCGCTTTCAAAAGCAGTATCGCCCTTTACTGCACAATTTATAATGCTACCACTATCATTCTGTGAACTTACTACTTGTGTATCATCAGTATAACAATATGAAACAGTACCATAGGTTTGAGCTTGATCAGATGCACCATCATCTTTCTTACTGTCACCAACTACACCGCCCCAACGGATGTAATCTCCCGAAGCATATCCCGAAACACTACCATTAAGTGCATAGCAGTTGCTGATTGTACCGCCGTAATTACATCCTGCAATACCACCTGCAATATTGCTATTAGTTGTAACGGTATGTCCTACGGAATAACAGTTTGTGATAGTACCATCTGTCAATACCTGACCTGCAATAGAGCCGGCTCTTGCGTCAGTTGCACTACCCATAGTATAGGTGTAGTTCACCATACCGAGGTTTTCAACTGTACCGCTTACCGTACCAAAAAGACCATACGAATATGTACCACCCGATATGCCTGTTACGGTAAGATATGAAATAGTATGACCGTTACCGTCAAATGTTCCTGTGTATCCTGTATCGGTTGCTACGGTATCGTGGAAAGATACTGTCTGACAAATCGGCGTCCAATCCACATTTGTCATATCAACATCTGCGTCTAATACTGCGTCTGCGTCTTTGTTTCCCAATTCGACATACTGTGCGAAAGCTACAAGCTGGTTGGCTGTCGTAATATGGAATACTCCGTTTTCATCCATACCACAATATGTACAAACTCCATTTTCATAATTATGAGAAGATGCTTCACCTTCTGTTATTTCGCATCGAGAACAATGCTTTGGTGAAAAGCAAGTAGCGTCTACCCAGTTATGTTCCTGATAAAATGTGCCATCTACATTACAAATATAAGTATTACCACCTGCTGTAACAGATGTCGGCATCGTATCGTCGGGAAGATATATATACAGCTTATCACCAATGGTCTTAACATCCGTAAGACCGTATGTTATACCCTCTAATTCCGTTACAACCATACCGTCTGTGGCACCGTTAAGGGTAATCTCTACACAGGATACGGATGTACCGCTTGTGTTTGTGAGTGTTTTGCCACAAACAGTACCGCTTATATTTCCACCGTCAACAGTAACTGTGCAATAATTATTATCTGGATGACCACTACCTATTGCATATTGTGTTGCACTTGCTGTGATTGTTCCACCGTGTATTGTTACTGAATGAGCGCCGTTTACACCGTAATCACCCATACCAATCGTTGCTGAGTATCGATATGTGCCAGATGCTTTCACTACACCACCGTTAATCTCGACATCAGTAGCCCTAACGTTGTAACCTCCTCCGATCGCTGCTCCCGCACCCGTTGAACCAATACCACTAGTAGCCTCAACCACTCCACCATTGATTACAATACTACCAGCATTTTCCTTCTGATTTCCGCCGATAGCAGCGTTATCCGCTTCTGATTCATTAGACGCAACAAGTTTGCCTGTACCTTGAATTTGTCCGTAAATATTAAGTGTTGTCCCTTCCGGAACACATATGCCATTTGCCACATTAAGAGTACAACCGTCTGCAAGGATAAGGTTAACAGTACCCGAAACGGTAAGCCTGTTACTGTTGGTTACTTCACCCTTAACTATATACCATCCCTCTGAAAGTGCAGTTGTTGAGGAGGTTATTTCGGTTACATTACCTACTAATGCATAATCGTTTGTTATTACTATTTTATTAACAGCGTCCCAATAACGATTTACATAAGCTGTGTCACCCTCAATACCGCAATCATCACATTTTCCATCAGTTATAGAAAGGTGTTCGCATACATACGAGCATTTACTACATACGCCATTCTCCATAAAATCCTTATGCAATTCTTCATTTGATTGAACTGCTCCACAGCATTTATAAACATAAGCGTGGTATCGTCTGTTACTACTTACTATTCCCAACTGGGTTTCATCTGTTGTATGATTATCAGGGTTTACGGAACCATTTTTAAGACCACACATATTGCAGGTAGGCGGAGTAGTACAGGTAGCGTCGCTATATATATGATCTATTGTTTCGCCTGTTGTCACGCCGCAATATACACAGGTTTTAGGTACTTTACAGGTTGCATCTGAATATTCGTGGTCAACAGTAGGTATCTCTTCGTTTGTACCGCTTAATATTTCTCCACAAATAATACAATAACTGTACTCTGTAAGACCTGTTGAATAACAGGTAGGCTCTATCCTGCTGTGTGTTGCACTCACGTGGGTATGCGTGTCGGTAATTTCACCATTATTATCTATGGTTATAGTAGCGAGTCTTTCATTGATTACATCATCCTTGCCTGCACCTCTATCAGAAGTGCCGTCAGCTCCTGTTACACTATTCGGAACATAAAAACAGTTAGTACCTGCAGTCTGTTCACAATATTCATAATCAGCGTAGCCGCAAAAAGCACCCATACTAGCCTCATAGTAACCGCTACTTCTTTTTGGAACATTTGGAGCTTTTACCGTTGCTAAGCTGGTACAGTTTGTAAAATTGCACATACCGTGTTGTATACTCACTATATCCGCTTTACCAAACATACCGCCGACATTAACCGCTTCATCCGAAGAAGTTGCAACAATGGTTACATCTGAATCCACCTTACAGTTTGTCAAAGTAGCACTGGACAAACGTCCCACTATACCACCAACTATTGTATTACCACATAAATATGAATTTTCAAGAGTTACATTCCGTATAATTGCCACACCAGTATGACCAAACAGACCAACATTGCTTTCGTCCGGAGTATTACAATATAATCCGCTTATGGAATGACCATTACCATCAAATTCGCCACTAAAATAGACATCTCCGCCGATAGGGGTCCAACTGTATGTAGCTCCGCTTTCAGATACAGTTTCGTTTACTACAATATCACTCAGCAGTACGGCTTTTGTATATTTTGCTAAATTATAGTCATTTATTATTTCCGCAAAACCATAAAGTTCTTTTGCATTTCTGATAGCGTAATAGCCGTTATACTGTTCCCAATTTGACTCTGTCAAGCCAAAAGTGCGATAGTTCGATGAAGTAATCTTCTGTGGTGTAACAGGAACACCGTCATAAGGTTCAGGTGCCGCATAAGCAACCGCTGTATCCGTACCCTGACACGCACTTACTCCCTGTACACCACAAACATCACACCATATATTTAAGGTGTCCTCTGTACATTTTTCTGCGCAGTAACACTGCGGATTTTCCGGTGCGATATATGCCGGACAGTTAGTTGCGTGGAATGCCGGGTCCTCGGTTTCGCAGGTGCATATAGCATCTTCTTTCTCCTCCTCATATCCGCACTCCTCGTCATGTATATGCGTACATCCGGTTATTGCACTTCCGGTTACGGCTTCTGTACCGCCACAGGCTTCGTCGCACACATGATTACAAGTAACCTCCGTCATTTCTTCTGCTGCTAATACAGTCAAAGCAGATATATCCACTGTTGTGCCAACCATCATCACAGCAAGTGCTACTGCAGCTATCCGCTTTAACTCTTTCCTCCAATGTTTCATAATAATCCTCCACTCATCAATGTTCTCGGTATAATTAAAAAGACACACCAAACCTATAGTTACCTATGGCTGGTATGCCTTATTACAAAATAAATATTCTTTTGAGGTAGCACAAATAGACAGAACTATGT
>JAFTJD010000046.1 GCA_017456585.1 Lachnospiraceae bacterium | reverse complement strand
TTATGAGATACTGCCGTAATCTCATCGAACATCATGACTCCTGACGAGCCTTTTATGGTGTGCATAGTTCGGAATATCTCATTTATACTCGCTTCATCAAAGCATTCTTCGTCTTTCTGCTCCAAAACTGTATCCTGAAGTCTCTCAAGTAACTGACTGTTCTCAAACAGGTACATATCGAGCATCCCGTCCATGTTAAAGTCGTCTCCCATATTGCCCTCCTTCCTACGATGTATGAGTATAATTTAAACAAGTCCAAGCTTCTTTAAAGCCTGCTCAAATCTAGCCTGATCTATGGGTTTACCTGAGTAAATCGTACATCCGAGATCAAATGCCATCTTAACGTTTTTTTCATCATTAAGTGCTGTTGCCATAATTACCTTAACAGCTTTGTCGCCCTCTATATTTCTTTCTTTTTCAAGATTTCTTATACCCTGTAATGCCTGATATCCGTCCATTACCGGCATCATGATATCAAGACATACCAAATCATAAGGTTCATCTTCTTCAAGTGCCATCATAAATGCATCTACTGCTTCCATTCCGTCAACAGTAACATCACATTCACCATATTTTGATAAAAAGTTCATCATAAATTTTCTGGTTACAAAATCATCCTCTGCTAACAAAATCCTCATAAGTTCTCGCTCCTTTATATATTGTAGTTTCAATTATTTTCTTATTTTATTTATTAATGAATATGTCTTTGCCGCTATATCCTGAAGTTTCTCCTGATACATAACAGCACCCATATCATATGCAACCTTGGGCATTCCATATACAACACAAGTAGATTCATCCTGACCTATGGTATATGCTCCTGCATTTCTCATTGAAAGAAGCCCTTTCGCCCCGTCACCTCCGAGTCCGGTAAGTATTATACCCAGAGAATTGGCTCCTGCTGTTTTCGCAACCGATTCAAACAACACATCTACCGAAGGACGATGCCCATTAACCTTGTCGCCCGGGCGGCATTCAACTTGATATCTTCCGTTGACCTTAACAAGTCTCATGTGATTCTCTCCTCCGGGTGCTATAAGCACCTGCCCCGGAACGACCACATCACCGGTCTTTGCTTCCTTAACTGTTACACGACAATTATTATTAAGCCGCTCTGCATACATCTGTGTAAACACAGGTGGCATATGCTGTACTATTACAACTCCCGGAATATCCGTACCAAACTCTTTTATCACAGAGAAAATCGCCTCTGTACCTCCTGTTGAAGCACCTATCGCTATAACAAAATCCTCTGTTTTAACCGACAATGGTTGACGTTCCACATTGGCAGCAGTCCTCTTAATATTGCCTATCTTTGCAATTGAAGCAATCTTTATCTTAACCGGCAATTCATTCTTTACAAACTCCTCAAGCTGTTGTCTGTCACTTCCTACAGGTTTGACCACGAAATCAACCGCCCCCGCATTCAGTGCCTCAAACACCTTACCATCAAGCGAGCTTATCATTACTACCGGTAATGGATATTGCGGAAGCAATTTCTTTAGAAACTCAATTCCATCCATCTTAGGAAGATTAATATCCAATGTCATAACATCCGGCTTATGTTCAATTATTGCATCTCTTGCTTCAAAGGCATCTCTCGCAGTTGCAACAACCTCAATAGCCGGGTCTTTACTCAGATTCCTGGCAAGCAGTTCTCTGTAAACCAGTGAATCATCTACAACTAATACTCGTATTTTCCGCATATGCTATCTCTCCCCTTCCCTTTTTCTAAATACAGATGGCTTTATCAATTGAAATGGGGTTTCACTTCTGTCTATAGTCTCTGTCTGACCAACGAACAAATATCCTCCTGGTTCCATCGAATCATATACTTTTCTTATTAATTCCTTCTTGGTTTCACTATCAAAATATATCATTACATTTCTAAGGAAAACTACATGCATCTTTCTTTTAAAAGGAAATGGTTCCATAAGATTAAACTTCCTGAATATAACCTCATTCTTAAGCTCATCCGTAACCATATATTCGTTTCCGTCTCCATGCTTCTTAAAGAACCTTCTTCTCCAGCTTTCAGGAAGAGTTTCTATATGTTCTTCCGTGTATATGCCTGCTACTGCGTGTTCAAGCACTTCTGTCGATATATCCGTCGCAAGCACCTTCGTATCCCACTGCGGATGCTCCAAACCAAAGAATTCCTTAAGCACCATCGCAATAGTGTAAGGTTCTTCGCCTGTAGAAGCCGCACCACACCATATACACAAGTCTTTGTTCACTTCCTGTGTTCTCTTTAAATATGGCAAAACTTCTCTTTTCAGAAATTCAAAATGCTCGAACTCTCTCATAAAAAATGTATGATTGGTTGTAAGCATATTAACGAGCTTCTTCTCAAGATTGCCTGTGATATCTCTTTCAACAGCATCCATATATTCTCCGAAACTCTTATAGCCACCTGCACGCACATAATTTTCAAGCCTGCCGTTCATTATTTCTTTCTTGTGGCTCATATCAATCCCATATTTACCTTTTAGGAAAGTAGCTATTCTGCTAAATTCATCATCTCTTATCATATATATGCCTTCCTGTACTCCTACGCTGTCCTAACCTGATGTCTTATACAAATCTTCGGTATATCTTGCTGCAGATATCAATAAGATTAACATTAAATCTCTTGCCTGCATCTTTTTTCATAATCTCGATAGCTTCTTCGCTTGAATAAGCTTCACGCCAGCTTCTTGCCTCAGTAAGAGCACCGTAGGTATTAATCACCGAAACTATCTGGGCTGAAAGTGGTATCTCGTCACCTTTAAGCCCATCCGGATATCCTGAACCATCCCAGTTTTCATGGTGGTGACGGGCTATATCTATTGACATCTTCATAAACTCGTTATTATCCTTAGATATACTTATATCCTCCAAAAGTTTAGCCCCTATATTAGTATGCGTACGCATAATCGCTATCTCCTCGTCGGTAAGTGAAGATTGTTTCCATAAAATATCTCGAGAAATAGCTACATTCCCTATATCGCAAAGATTAATTGCCATCTCTATGGAATCAATGTATGTATCAGAAATCAGATGTTCATACGTATCAGAAAGCTGCATTGCCTGTGTGAGCACACGGACATTTTTCTGCATTCTTTCGACGCTTCCTTCTTCATACATGTTTCTCTTCGCTACATTAGCCAGTGCGTACAGAACACTTTTCTTCTCATCTTCCATCTGCTTAGCCTGTTCACTTAACAGTGCCTTAAGACGTCTGTTAGTCTCTACCAGATTCTTGTTCATATCCGATATCTTTAGATGTACGCCAACTCGCGACTTAATAACTTCCGGAATAAAAGGCTTGGTAACATAATCTTCTCCGCCAAGTTCAAAACCTTTTACAATATCCTTCGTCTCATCAAATGCAGAAATAAATATAATCGGAATGCTTCTCGTAGCCGGATTATCTTTCATTATTCCGCAGAACTCATACCCATCCATCTCAGGCATGGATATATCCAACAATATAAGCTGCGGGCTACAATGTGCACAAACCTTTAAAGCCTGAACTCCATTTTCCGCGAGAATCGGTTGACATCCCATATCTTCGATTATATTTTTTAAAATAAATCTGTTAGATTCAACATCATCAACTATTAAAATTTTAGGAATTTCTTTATCATTTCTCTCGTAATTCATATGTGCATCCCTTCAACACTACAATAATTCACCAAATGTTTCGCAACTTTCTAACGCTTTCTCCGTATTTTCTTTCTGTACTGCCATCTTAAGCTTAAGTGCCAATGTTTTCATCTCTCGCGGAGCTTCTTCCGTAAGTTCTCGTATTACATTGACAAACATCTCAGCTTTTTCCCAGTTCTCCATCTCAATAGAAAGTATAAGTTTGGATATATTCTTATTAAGCTCTTCCTTATTCTTCTCCGAGCCATATATCCTACTTTCATCCACCTGTTCATTCTCGTACATTTCCCGAGCTATTAACATAGCCTTATGCATAGCAATATCCGGCTCCGTGCCCGTAAGTTCTGCCACCTCATCGTCAGGTATATCCACCCATATTGAGAATGAAAACATCGAGCCTTTATTCTTCTCACTATTAACGCTAATGCTTCCACCCATCATTTCAACAAGCTGTTTACAGATGTTAAGTCCAAGTCCCGTGCCACCATATTTTCTTGAGATAGTCGCATCGACCTGTGAAAAACTCTTAAAGAGCTTATCCTGTGCACTTTGGTCTATACCAACTCCGGTATCCATTACTATGAAGAACAATTCTGCCTTACTACCCAACTGTGTTGTTCTTACAACTTCTACGGTAATCTTACCAAAAGAAGTAAATTTGCATGCATTGGAAAGTAAATTATTAAGCACCTGACTTATTCTCAATTCGTCGCTTATTATATCTTCCGGAATATCCGGAGAAATAGTCATAAAGAATTCAAGCCCTTTTTCAGTAATTTTATTAATATGATTAGCTTTAACGTAATCCATCATATTTCTAAAGCAAAATCTACGTGGTTCTAAGGTAAACTTACCTGCTTCCAACTTAGAAAAATCAAGAATATTGTTAATAATGCCATTCATATCATTACAGCATCGCTCTATTATAGATAGACCTTTAAGCGTCTCTTTATTCTCTTCTTTACTTATCAATTCACGAACATTTCCAAGTATTCCATTAACCGGAGTTCTAAGTTCATGTGTTACATTTGCCACAAATTCAGACTTAACCTTCATGGCCTCTTCTGCTTCTTTTGTAACCCTTAGTATCTCCTTTTCAAGAAAGTCGCTCTTTGAAACATCTCTTATCATGCAGAGATATACCAAACCTTCATAACTATCAACTACAATCTTTGTCTCTGTTCTAAAACAGGTCTTGTTCTTCCTGTATGCCATCATGTCATGAATATCACTGCCAAATTCATATGCATACTTAAAACCTGTAGCAGTTCTCTCGAATTCATTAGGAAAAATATCGCTGATGTGGACTCTATCTGTCTTATTATCAAATTGCAACTGTTCTCTCGCCGCTTTATTAATATATGTGACCATTCCATCTTCTCCAAATAAAACACTCATCTGTAGCAAATCATCAATTAAATCCCTATATTTGATATACTTTTCCATAGGCGTTCCCCCATGCTTCTTCATCTAATTCCGACAAAATCCTCATCTTATATTATTTTAACACATTTCAAGAAATTTTCAATTGTTTTCGCATATTTTTTAAATAAATAATATAATTTGCAAAATAAAAATACAAACTTTCAAAGTTTTCTGTATGACATTGTTTTTTCATCAAAAGAACGAAGTCATTTACCGCAAACCACGTTAAATGACTTCGTTTTTTTGTTCATTAATTGTCGTATCTATAATATTTCAAACAAATTTATATACTTCTAACCGCCTTTCTTATACTCGGAATCATTATCGGCGAAACAGATATCTCATCTATACCCATGCGCAGAAACATCTCCACCATAGCTTCATCCGAAGCAAGCTCTCCGCACACGCTAATTTTTATTCCGGCTTCATGTGCACTCTTTGCCGCAATTTCTATCATTCTAAGAACTGCCGGATGATGTGCATCATATTCAGTCAGCCTTTCATTCTGTCTGTCCGCAGCAAGTGTATACTGCGCAAGGTCATTAGTTCCTATACTAAAGAAATCCACAAGCTTAGCCAGTTCATCACTCATAATTACTGCTGCCGGTGTTTCAATCATAACACCTACTTTAACATCTGCATAAGGGATGCCTTTAGCCTTCAGCTCACATTCCGCTTCGTAAAGAATTCTCTTAGCCTCTTGAACCTCATTCTTAGATGTAACCATAGGAAACATAACCGCAAGGTTTCCATATATAGCCGCCCTAAGTATAGCCCTAAGCTGAGTTTTAAAAACCTCTTTCCGCTCAAGTGCAAGTCTTATCCCCCTAAGTCCGAGTGCCGGGTTAATTTCTTTACTCAACCCGAAGCAGCCGGCCGGTTTATCAGCACCTATATCAAACGTCCTTATAACAACTTTCTTTTCTCCAAGCCTGTCAGCTATATACTTATATACCTCAAACTGCTCCTCTTCAGTAGGATAACCTTCTCTTTCTATATACAGAAATTCTGTTCTAAAAAGCCCTATTCCTTCAGCACCGTTCGCAAGTGCGGCATCCGCTTCTTGCCTATTGCTGATATTAGCATATATATTCATTATTCTTCCATCTTTTGTAACCGCAGATTTACTTTCCTGCTCTTTACACACCTGCATTTCATTAATCATACAATTTTTGATATCTGCAAGCATGTCCTTTGTCTCATTATCCGGCTCAATATATAATCTGCCGTTTATTGCATCTACTACACCATTCTTACCATCCCACTCCTCATCTATTTTCACATTAATAAGTGTAGGAATCCCCATAGACCGTGCAAGAATTGCTGCATGTGAATTAGCAGTTCCGCTTTGCATTACCAATCCACGCATATTTTCTTTATTCATCCGTAGCATCATGCTCGGAGTAAGCTCATAAGCCGCTATTATTACCGGCTTGTCCACATCACATTGTCCTGTTCCATCCGGTATAAGCATATTAATTATTCTTGTTGATATATCTTTTATATCAAGGCTTCTTGCCTTAATGAGTTCATCATCTATAGCATCAAACATTCGAACCAACTCATTCTTGGCACTTTCAACCGCATATTCAGCATTAATTTTCTGTTCACGAATCTTATTTTCAATCGAATCATTATAAACCTCATCATAGAGCATGAGAACATGAGCTTTAAAAATCCCGGCATCCTTTTCACCAATTTCTGCTTTCGCTTTTATGTAGAGTTCCTCAAGTTCTTTTGCAACCGCATCCCTCGCGTTCTGATAACGAATTACTTCAATTTCTCCATCATTGACACATCTACACACAACTTCAGATACATCAGTTTTTATAATCTTAATATCCAAAACGTCCGTAACTCCATAGCAAACAGATTTTCCGCTTTTAACCTCCATGCTCTTCCTCCTAACCTCTTATCTACGAGGCTTTATGTATATCCATAGTATTCATTTTAGCACATTCAAATCCATAATCGAACATCTTCATCGCCACCGTACGCATTATTACTTCCATATTGGCAACTATCTGCTCTGCTTCAGGATTCTCTTCCTCATTCAAACGTTCACACAAACTTTGTTTTGCATTGTATACCTCTTCATAAAGCATATCACATCTTTTGTTTTTTGCAAATTCATTTCGAATAACCATTCCTGACTCTGATACAAACTCTGATGCTTCGCTCAACTGTCCATTTAATGCCTCATAAATTAATTCCTTCGTTGTCATATTTATCTCCTCCTTTTGTACTGATAATTGTAGTCTCAAGCTCCGCTAAAATCAAGTTAAAAATACCAAAAACACCCCAAAAGTAATCGACAAAATTTTACATACCGCACCAAAAAAAGCAGGGAATCCGCGTATTCTACACAAATTCCCCGCCCTAAATCACGACAACATATTCTCATATTCCATAATGCTAATAGGCTTTGAAAAATAATACCCTTGAGCACTGCACTGCCCAACCTCACGAAGGAATTCCACCTGTTCTTTCGTTTCAACACCTTCCACAACCACGGCAAACCCCAGGCTCTTAGCAAGCTTAATGAGCGTTCCGAGAATATTACGACTTTTCTCCTTATCCTCATCTTTCGCATCAAGAAACTTAAGATCCATTTTGATAATATCAAGAGGCATCTCTTTTAACATATTAAGCGACGAATATCCGCTTCCGAAATCATCCATGGCAATCTTAAAGCCTGACTTTTTCAATTCCTTAACCCTATTATTTATAGACTCGATATCATCAGCATAAATAGTCTCTGTTATCTCAATCTCCAAATCTTCCGGCGATAAATCATATTTCTCAATAAGCGATTCAAGCTTCTCTTTGAGTTCTGTTCCGTATAAATGTGCTCGCGATACATTGACCGAAATCGGATGCAGCTCAATTCCTTTACGTTTAAAATCCGAAAGTACCTTACACGCTTCTTCCCATATGTAATAGTCAAGCCCTATGATAAATCCGTTCTTCTCGCATATTCCTATAAATTTACCGGGCGAAATAATTCCTTTCTCCGGATGAAACCATCTGATAAGTGCTTCTCCGCCAACAACCTTTCCGCTATATATATCATGCTTAGATTGTAAGAACACACGGAACTGGCGCTCCTTAAGTGCTCGTTCTAATTCATTCTCAATCTCCTGTTCATAAAGAAGTCTCTGCCTCTCATCATCACTGTAATAATAGATATATCCGCCCTGTTTATTTTCTTTATCATGCATAGCAAGCGAAGCACGATCACACATACTGTTAACAGGAATATCTGTTTGGTCACCTATAATATATACACCATACACAACCTTAATCACTATATCCTTAAGAAATGTCTTATGATGTCTTGGCAAATGAATCTCTTGCAAATCTTTCTCTTTCATACAGATATAGAAATGATCCTCTGTAAATCTTGATACCAGAAAATCTCTGCCTTCTCCAAGCTTGGTAAGCATATCCGCCATATAGCAAAGCACCTTATCTCCTGCTTCCATACCATAAAGTTCATTAATTACCCTGAACTTTTCTATATCCATCACAACGATACACATAGGCTCTGTAGCAGTTTCCAAAGTAGCCTTAACCTTTTCATAGAAATAATTACGATTATATATACCTGTAAGCTCATCCCTGTGAAGTCGTCTTTGCATAAGATTGTATTCTTTTCTTCGAACCTTCAAATCAGAGATTTTTCTTATAAGCAATGTGTAGCTTATCATCGATACTGCAACAATGACTATCAAATACTTTATGGGTTTCTGATACTTATAAACATGATCTTCAGTCGTTCTTTCATACGGATTCATGAGTAGCTCAAGTGTTATAATACTTGCTTTCTCCTCATCCGTAATATAATTAATCGCTTTATTAAAAACCTGCACCAGCATCTCGTTACCTTCTGACGCAATAAGGCACATTCCATTAACACATTTCTCGCCCGGGACCTCTACCAGATTATCCGTATATATAGGTTTCTGCAACAAATGTGAAAATACATAGGAATCCTGAACCGCAATATCAGCCTCTCCTCTAAGTACCGCATCAAGGCACTCACCCGGAGTTTCATAATACTTATATTCAAAAAACTTGCTCACTTTTCGCGTAAGATCTGCAAAATAAACCATTTCTTTTGTGAGCGCGAACGTATAATCCATTCTTCCGGTCGTCGCAATATCAGACCTCTTTCGCACATATGCTAACTGATTATCAATAAGAGGGGCTGTTACAATAAGCCTATCATCCTGCTCTGTATCCCCAATAACACGATTTGACCTAAGAACAAGATAATTATCGTCAAGCACCCCATATGTCTGCTCCTGCATATTCATAGGTGTCGCAGTCATCTCTATCTCGATATCAATGCCGCTCTTCTCCTCAAGAAGCTCAAGGTAATCTACAAATATTCCGCAGTATTTACCATCCTTTATATAACTTAAAGGAACCTTATCCACCATAAGCATTACTTTCACCGGATCAGCCTGCATGATGAATTCATGTTCTTCCCTGGTATACAAAGGTGCACTTGACATCTGACTGAAGCCATAATATTTCTCTGTAAGCGAAGCCTCAAGTGCTCTATTTTCAATCTTAATTCTATTTAATGCCGCATCAAATTCCGCAAGCACTTCTTCATTACCCTCACCAACCATGGCATAAAATGGTGTCGCATCATAGCGGCCTACAACTTTTGCACTTCCATAGTTATAAAGGCTTCCGATAACAATCATATCAACCTTGCCGCTTTCAAGCGCAATAGTAAGGTGTGTTATCGCATCAAAATATACAGGTTCATAAGTAAAGCCATTCTCCTGTGCATATTTTGCAAATTTGTCAGCATGAATACTCCCTTGTACCACACCTACCTTCTTACCATTCATAGCTTCGAAATCTTCATAAAAAATGTCTGTATCATTCCTTGTATATACCATCGTATATTCATAGCCAAACGGTATATCCGAATAAAGAACGCCTTCAAGCACCGCATACGTCGGCTCTCCGGTACAGACAATATCTATCTGTCCGTTTCTCAACATACGCACGCAGTTCTCCCAATTATCACTCACATATCTATACTCCCAGCCGGTATACTTAGCTATCTCATTAAGATATTCTACCGCATATCCGCTGTATTCGCCGTTGGTTTTCTCTATGAAATTATTACATTCAACATAACCCACTCGTACAAACTCTGCATCTTTCGTCGCCGCCGAAGCTTCTCTCACACATATGATTCCGAACAAAGCTAGTACCAATATGCCAAATATCGAACTTGTAAGCCTTCTCTTTCGCATAACAAAATCACTCCACAGAACCCATTTTGTTATATTATAATCTATCTACAGCCCCTATTTCAATACTATTTTCAAAATTTTTGTCGATTTATGCGAAATTTAATATCACATTATTATATTCCGCCAAATCGATATATATTATATACATTTATGAGGACAATCAGAATCATCAATCCAATAAAAAGCTTATCAACCGTAGTGTCTTTCAACTTCTTATTAAATGCTCTTCCGTAGATTCCTCCACCAATTCCTCCGAGTACCATAAGTGCAAGAACCCAACCCGAGAACTTCGGAATGCTCATAGTGACAATCGAGTAGCATAGGCTCGCAAGCTGTGAGAAAAATATAATATAAAGCGAATTTTCCGCGGCCTGCTTAGTTTTCATCGAGAAGAAGAAATATAAGACCACAAGATTAATCGGTCCACCGCCTATTCCAAGAAACGATGACATAACTCCAAGCACAAGTCCTATGCAGACACAGGCATATGCTTTTTCTACCTTTATAGTTTTCACTTTATCCTTCTTAATTGTATAGATAAGTGTTCCAATAGTAATGACAAGAAGACAAGCTGCCTGTATGGCACCTACCCTGTTTTTATCCGAACATCCGGATATCATAATAGAAAATATCCATTTTCCAAGAATTCCTCCTATCGCAGCTCCTATTGCAAGCGGAAGAGTTGTTTTATGGTCTATTGTCGAATCCTTACTATTTTTACTTTTTATCATGGAATATGTACTCATTGATAAAACTGTGCACCCCGACAGGAAGCTTATTACCGACACCTCATATAAGTTAAGCGCATCAAGCACGGGTTTAATTATGACGCCTCCACCAATTCCACATATCGCACCTACTATTGATGCACCAAAGCATATCAAAAAACAAAAAAATTGCATATCTCTTAGTTATCTCCTTGTATTTCTGCTAATAAATTTATACCTAATTATATTACCTCTAGCATTTCCTGTTATATTATATCATTCTATGACTATCATTTTCGCCTAAGCTTTCTAAGGTAATTCTTTCTTTCATCACTGACCCTATAGCTTTCTATCGCTTTTTGGATAGTTTTATTATGTACCCAAATCGGAAGAGTTTTATCTTCCAGCAAAGTAACCGTGGCATCATACTGTTTAGCAAGCGCCGTTGCAAAATACCACGCCATCATCATGTTTATGTAATACTCTTCGCTCCTTATTTGGGACACTTTAAAAAGATACTCATCTTTGAATTTATCATCAAGGAAGTATACCATAAGCATCTCTATCCCAAACCTAACCGCATATACATCCGATGAAGCCAGCCATCTGTCAATCTCAACAAGCAGCTCATCATTATGCTTCTTAAAACATTTCGGACGCATCATATCACATGTCGCCCAATTATCAACATATGGCAAAAAAGTGTTAATCTTGTCTATGCAAGTATCATAATCTGCTATCTGCTCTATAAGAAATGCGTGCAGATTATTCTCTTCATAATATTCGTGCGGAAGCGTATCAAGGAATTCTTCTATACTCGTTGTCTGCTTGTTATCCCTGTCATTCTGCGATATCGGAGCTATAGCATTCGACACATGCTCATCTTTCATAAGTTCTTTAGCCAGCTTACGCAGCGTCGGCGTTCTGACGCCTATCACCTTCTCGTGCGGCACCGTAGGCATAAGCTTACTGTGGAATTCTTTATAATCTAAATCCTGAAGCTCAAATAACTTAGCCTGTATAATATCTACCATCGTTAGCCTTATACTCTCCTCTATTTTTTCGCAATCAATAGGCATTTGCAATACTGTTTCGAAAATACCTATTCACAATGAATATCATTCTTCCAAAACCGGATTCTTGCTAAAACACGGTATCTCTACACAAGGAGTACGATAATTATATCTTGCAGCAATACCTCCTGCCTTATCGTACCAGTTGCCTGTCACTTCATTCACAACATATAACCCGCTGCTTCTTTCCTCCATCTCAAACAGCAATATTCTCTTTGCCTCATGTCTGTTCGGACAGTGAAGAGACATCATAAGTTGGCCTCCGAAAGATTTAAACAACATCGCATGTGCTCCGTCCATGGCGTAGAGAACTCTCTCATTCTGAACCCATGGGCCTCTTATATCTCCGCTCAAGGATTTGGCAAATCCGGTAGTATAATTTCCTACCTCCGAGAAGCTTGACCAGAGCATGATAAGCTCACCGTTAGACAATCGGTGCAGAAATGGTCCGTCAGTTACCCAGCCTCCGCCTTTACCTTCAACAAGCTTCTGTGAAGTCCAAGGGGCATCACTTGCACGGAAAAGGATAATCGGTTCGCCTATCGCCTCTCCCAAATCCTCGCTAAGCGGAATTGCACATATCTGTCCATCATTAACTTGAAGCCACTCATGACAGAATACCATCCACGGATTATCTCTTCTGTCTACATATAATGTTCCATCCAGACAATGCCATCCATCAGGAGTCACAGGTTCCTGTTTTATCGGTTTAAATGGTCCCTTGGGAGATTCACCGACAAGACACTGACATCTTCTATATGTTCCCTTTGCCCTAAATGAAGAAATCAGATAGTATTTTCCTTTCCAAAAATGCATCTCCGGTGCCCAATAATCCATATCTGCCCAGAAATCGCCTTTTCTAAAACATATCTCAGGTTTTGACCAGTTAATCAAATCCCTACTCTCCAGCACAAAGAAACAAGGCTCTGACACCTCTATCTCAGGGAAGCGTTTTCTGTCAATAAATTGTACATAAGTATAATATTTACCGGTTATCGGATCTGCAAAAATAAACGGATCACTGATATGCACATCTCTTATGTGATATGGATATGCTCCTGTTGTATCTTCATTAATTCTGTAGCTCATATTTGTACCTCCCATTTGACTTGATTATTGGCCTTATTACAAGTTACCCTACTATAGTAGTTGAATCAGTTTAAGAAATATTTAGCATATTAATAAACTGAAATTGTTGATTCTCATATATATTTTCACACATATATCTATTTTTTTCAACATGTAATCCCACGTTTTCTCATATATTCTTGGTTCTTCCTTACTTTCTACATTTTTTTACTTCTCGCTTGCTCTGCTCTAGTATTGATTCTACTTCTTCCTCGCTTTCGTCCTATCTCTTTGGGATACTGTCGGTAACACACAGCGCACCCCATCCGGTTTTTCGGGATGGAGTCTCCTCCCCCGGAAGCTGTCTGGCTCCCCTTATGAGATAAGCCTTAACCTTTTCGCCGTATAGAAAAGCATCATTTCCTTTAACAATCCCCCACTCCATAAGAAGAGCCGCCGCCCCTGTAACAAAAGGTGCCGCAAAAGACGTGCCTGTCACAACCGTAGTCCCACCACCTACCCTTGCCGTAGTCACATCAACTCCGGGCGCAACCAACTCCGGTTTTATCCTCTTAGTAACCCTTGTAAAGCCTCTTCCGGAGAAATCTCCATATGTATCTCTTGCCGCATCATATGCACCCACAGTTATTACTTTAGACGCTGTTGAAGGCACTGTAAGCGTAACATCCGGTGTTGGATTAAGAAATCTTGTACTCAAATTTAGTCCTGAATTATCAGGAAGCCACATGTGATAAGTACCTTCTACTATGCTTATAGGATTAATCCTCACCGTCCAAATTCCGCTCCCTATATAGCCACCTGTTTCAACCGATATAAACTCGATGTATATTTCCTGTGCACTTTCGTATGGTTTAGGCGCACCATAATACACCAAAAGCTTAGTCTGTCCCACATTATATTGCGCTGCTCCGGCCATATCCCCAAATGGTCCTATTATTGTCCCGTCAGGTGCTTCTATGCTCACCTCAAAAATATCTGCATAATATTTCCATATCTGCAAGCTTAGCTTGGTCTCATATAAAGCAACTGCAAGTTCAACCTCTTCTTGTATTCCAACCTGCAAAACTCCCTCTGTATGTCCGCCTGCATTCCCTTCGTTTCCGGCACCTATCACAATAACATTTCTTCCAATGTCAGCCACCGCTTCAAGATATGTTTCAAGGAGTGCCGTTCCGTCATGTGAACCATATGTATTACCAATACTTATATTTATTGCGATGGGGTTACCAAGCTCCAAAGCTGTTCTTACAAGATAATCCACTGCCATCATAAGCTCCGTGGTTCGTGGAAAAGATTTTTCGTCTGAGATGCCCAGCTTCACAACTACAATATCGCTTTCCGGTGCCACCCCCTGCACTCCTCTGCCCAATATCGTCTCTCGCACACTACCATTCAGTGCCGTGTTCTGTTCGTTTCTGCCGAATCTCCTCTCTCTTATCTCCCCAACATTCGATACTGCATTATTCTCGCTCTCGCCTAATGTCATATCACTTCCGGCAGCAATTGCTGCCACCGCAGTACCATGGCCGCTGACATCTACGCACGGAAGCTCATTCCTATTAATCCTTCCGTTCTCATATGCCGCAATCATTTCATTTATCTCCTCCCTCGTATATTCTCTCCCTCTCATATAATCAAAAGGAGCCCTGCCATCTGCTGAAAACTCCTTTGTCTGATCCCATATCCGTATAATTCTCGTGCTTCCATCGGCATATCTAAATGCGGGATGAAGTATATCAATCCCTGAATCTGCCAATCCGACAAACACTCCTGCCCCATATAGCTGCGGTCGGGATGCTTGTTGTATAGTATTAATGTTTCGTTGTCTTCCTAAATCCATATCCGCATCACCACCCGATATCTGTAACGGCAATATACAAGACGCCTCTTTTCCCCTTTGAACTCCGAAAAACAACCTTTTAGGCACCTCAATATATGTAATATCACTATCTGCTGATATCTCTAACAACTGTTCTCTCGTAAGTCTTAATATCGCATAATTACCAAGAAGCTCAACAACCTCTATGCCTTCATCCCTTAGCCTTCCGATATCATTCACATATCTTACTATAACTTCCCACAATCCGGTCACATCATTATATCCCGTCTGAAGTTCTACCGATCGGTTCCGTTCCTCCTCCGACGTTTCAAGTGCAAGATTAAGAAGATTTTCCCTTTTTTGACTATCCATTCGAATTGTAACTGCTCCCAACTTATATCTATATAAAATATGCAGGAAGCACCGGATTTAATATCTACCGGAACCTCCTGCATATCTATTTCTTGCTCATATTCAATTCTAATATTCCTATTCTGCTCTCAATACATATTATAATTCTTCTTATAAATACTGCTCAGCCAGTCTCCTTATCTCCTCTTTCATTGCTTCAACAGCTTCAGTCGGAGAAATTATTTTCACCCTGTCGCCAAGTGAAAATACCCACGCAAGAAATTGTTTACTTAACTGAATCTTGAAATGAACAGTAAATTTGTTATCCGCCTTCGGCACAAGCATAAGATCCTTTCCAAACCTGTCAATAATTACTCCCACAAGCTCATTCGTACATTCCATGGTAACTGTCATCTCATCTCCGCCGAACATCCCAAACATCTTCTCAGCATACAATGCCATATCTATATCCGAATATCTCTCTTTATTATCACGCTTCTGTCCGGTTGCTGTTATATTACGCATTTTGTCAACACGATAATGCTTTATCTTATCAGCTTCCGTGTCATATGCCACAAGATAATAGTTCTCATCATCCCAGATAAGCGCAAGCGGACTTATATCCTTCTTCTTACCATTAGGTCTAAGAACAAGCTCCTTCTTCAAAGACCACTCATAATATTCAAACTCTATCTTCGAATCTGCATTTATGGCCGCATACAATTCATCTATATTGTAAAAAACACTCTCATTTACCGTCTTAATTCTTTCCGTCACAAAAAGCTGTCTCTGCAACTGCTTCGCCTCATATCTGCTTACCAGACTACAAAGCTTCTCAATAAGTCCCTGCGACTTCTTCGCAGTTATAAATCTCGATGCAAGCACCGCATCTACCAATAGTTTAAGTTCCGCAAGTTCAAACCTATGCTCAAGTAAATGATATCCGTACCTACCATTCACCTTCTCTCCCTCGATATTAAGACCATACTGTCCCAACAGTTCGATATCATCATAGATTGATTTACGTTCTGCCTTGATTCCGTAAGCATCCAGCGCCTCCAAAATCTGTTTCATAGACAGATAATGCGTTTCATCCGTGCGTTCCATAAAAATATCAGCCAAATACATTAATTTAAGTTTCTGATTAGCAGACTTAGGCATATACTTTCCTCCTTAGTATATGAATGTCTGCAATTCTCTAAAGCGCCGTTGTTAAAATGCCGTTGCTATATACTCTGTCACGTTATGCTATAGCAGGTTTCGTCATGTACTGTCCAGTTATGTAAAGCTTCGTCATGCGCCCTTCACCGCACCAATAACTACTATTACGAACAAAACTGCCATAAGTCCCAGATATTTACATTCTCCTACAGACATTCCCATTTTTACAATAAATATCCACGCCAAGCCAAGAAGAAGCACAGCTCCTACAAGAATTAGTGCCGCAACTATTATTTTGCTTGTGTGAAAAAAATCATACTTCTCAAGTTCGTACATATCCGTATCCTCCGTATATCTGAATAATCTGTGTAGCAAGATTAGTAACCACACATTCATCTCTCTGATATACTAAGGATACGCTATCTATATGTACATTATAACGGACAGTTATATTTTTTACAAGCCGCAAATTGCATTTGAGCGCATTTGACCAATTTTTTAACCATGTTAATCGCATAATAAATTGCAAATTTTTCTTACACATACTTATTAATTGTCATTTTTACTATATACGACGAATTCGTTTTTTCTACAATTGAGATTTTACCTACTGTTACCAGCCTAGATACTTCCCAGTAGGTAATTCTATGATTTATTTTGGACTTTTTACCTACTGTTACCAGCCTAGATACTTCTCAGTAGGTAATTCTACGATTTATTCTGGACTTTTTACCTACTGTTACCAGCCTAGATACTTCTCAGTAGGTAATTCTACGATTTATTCTGGACTTTTTACCTACCGGCACCAGCCTAGATACTTCTCAGTAGGTAATTCTCTGAATCGTCATGATGATTTTACAGTCTGACTCACGCAAACCTAGTCGTCAGGCTGTAAAGTTTCAAGTTCCAACGCAAATAACGCCATAGATTATAAGATAACGCCATAGATTATAAGATAACACCATAGATTATAAGACTAGCCTTCCGGTCTTATAAGAATAACACCCTATGAAATCAATAAATTTCTTTTTATCTTTACCCAAACCTGCAAGCAAGGAATCCAGTTCCATAAGAATACCGGTATATTCCTCTTTTGCTGCACGAAGCATATCCGGAACAGATTTGTTTCTCTCTTCATCCTCCCATGGACTCTTCCAGTTATCGCGGGAAATATTAAGTGTTGCCTTGCTTTTTTTGTTTTCTCTGTATTCGGGCACCAATCCTCCAAGCAACTGGAATCCAAGCATTTTTGCTTCTACGGATGTAATAAGCCTCTTCTTTATCCCCCGTTTATCTCTAAGTAGTGCATGCACCATGCGCATAATACAAAGGGTGATTTTCAATCGGCGCCTGCCTAGTTTTTCTCCGTATGTGTAAAATATCACATTCCTCAACATATGAATTATAGCATTTTCTTCCCATGGTGATAAAGCAAGCGTCTTACCGCCTTTAAAAAAACCTGGATGAGTTTTCTTAATATTCTTTAAAAAATAAGCATCTATATCTGCTTCTATCTTAAAATGTCTTCCATGCTGCTTGAGCGTGCACCCCTCTGTCGAAAAGGCATATACATAAGGGTGAAAAGTGCGGTCTAAAACGTAATGTCCGAGAAATCCGGCAAAATAGACAATAAGAACATTCCTCTCCCTTTCATTTTCTGAATATTTATCTATATATTTGAGCATACTGTGAAAAAAATCTGCAGTACGTTCTTCATGCATGCGAACCCCAATATTTCCATTTTTTATATAAGACGGGTAATAAAAAAGTAAATCCGGTCCTTGCTGCCCCAAGGCATACACACAAGGATATTCCTTGATTAATGCGTGAAGCTTACTACCTTTAATATTCTTTAATGCTTTTATTCCGAAAAGATAATGTGTGGATAGACCAGGCATCGTTATTCCCCCAGATACATAATTGCTAAATACATTTTTACATACATAACACCTACTTAATATAATACCCTGCTTTCAGATAAACACTCTGGTAATACTTGCCGCAATTCTACATGGTTAGAGGACTCATTCAAATAATTAAACTCAAACAACTAAGTTTAAAAAATCCAACAAAAAAGAAGTAATTCCAAGGTCTCAACCTTAGAATTACTTCTTAAATCAACTCATTATGTAACTAAATTATTAGTCCTCTCCGTAGTATGTGATATCCCACATAATATCTTCTAAGCGACTCTCAAGCCAGTATCCAGAAGCGTAAGAACCAGCTATATCATAAACATGGTCTGATACTATACCCCAGCTGCCATTAAGCTTAGCAACATAAATCTCGTATGTATAATCCCAATCATCATCTTCGCCCTCGATTTCTACATCTACTTCTACGATGTATGCCTTGCTAATCTCTACATCCTTGAACTCTTTGTAGATACCTTCGAAATACTTAGCTATCTTCTTAACATTCTTCTCAGTAAGTACATCCTCGTACTCATCTTCGAAATCGTCATATTCCATAGCTTCGTCAACTAAATCCATAAGGTCATCAGCATCTGTGTAATCCTTTACTGCTTCAGCATAATCCTCATAGTAGCTTACTATTTCTTTAATCTCACTCTTCTTTAACTCGTCATAATCCTTAACCTCGAATGAAAGCTTATACTTACCATAATGCTCTTCTAAGCCATCGAACTCATCCTCATAATATCTTGCAGAATCCTTTTCAAAATCCTTCTGATACTGATCATCGAGTGTGAAAAGTAAGTCAAGTCCATCAAAATATGCCTTATACATTGCCTTAGGCATTGTCTTAGCATATACCTCATAGTTATTCTCGCCCTTCTTGTAAGCTGAAAGAAGTGTCTTAACCGGCTTCTTATATCCGCCTCCTAAAGCTACTACAAGAATTACTACTAAAAGAATAAGCGCTGCAGCTGCTCCTCCGATAATAGCAACAAGCTTAGTAGGGAAAGGTTTCTTTTGTTCATTAGCAACAGGTGCTACTGCCTCGTTCTGCACATTAGGTGTCTCTTCTGTAGCTGTTGATGCGCCACAAGCAGGGCAGAAAGCTACATTATCTTCCATCTGTGCTCCACATTTTGCACAAAATGCCATAATTATTCCTCCTAAAAAGTAAAATATTTTTATTCAATTCTACACTCAATTGACACAAATGTCAACTAGATTAATTCATCTCAATTTCAAGTTCAAGCACACTACATGCAGGAATCTTGAAATTTACGCCCTTGTCTGTAATCTTATAATCTGTAAATTCAACGGGCTTTACAGTCTCCGGTGCATCGAAAGTATTGTGTGCATGCATTTCATTAGTAAGTATGGTTGCTTTAACTGATTTAATTGATGAATCAGTAAACACACCCTCGATATCATATGCATCTGTAATAGAAAGATTGGTAATAGTTGCTGTAACCACACCATTTTCATTGATTGAGCATGACTCTAAGAGGTTAGGCACCATGTTCTTATCCTCAAGACCAATCTTCTCTGTCTCGATGTAACTCTCGATAAGCTGTGCATCCTGATGATTCTTGTACATGTTAAATACATGATATGTAGGTGTAAGCACCATCTTCTCGCCCTCAGTAAGAATTACTGCCTGAAGTACGTTAACGAGCTGTGCAATATTAGCCATCTCGATACGGTTACAATGTTTGTTAAATATGTTAAGATTGATACCTGCTACAAGAGCATCTCTCATGGTGTTCTGCTGATACAAGAAGCCCGGATTGGTTCCCGGCTCTACATCATACCAGGTTCCCCACTCATCAATGATAAGCTTAGTCTTACGTGAACGGTCATAGTGATCCATGATAGCCAGGTGGTTGTTAATAAGCTCTTCCATAAGAAGTGTCTTCTTAAGTGTAAGATACCATGTCTTATCATCAAAGTCTGTTGAGCTTCCCTTCTTCTCCCATGTAAATGGAACTGTATAATAGTGAAGTGAAAGACCATCTGCTATCCAGCCTGCTGTCTTCATAACACCCTCTGTCCAGTGATAATCACCAACATTAGGGCCACATGCTATCTTCTGTACACGTGGCAAATCCGGCTCATCAGGGTTAGGATAATGTCTTACGAAAGTAGCATAACGACGGAACTCGTTAGCATAGTGCTCAGGTGTCATATTACCGCCACAGCCCCAGCTTTCGTTACCAACGCCAAAATATTTAAGCTTCCAAGGCTTCTCATGACCGTTCTTCGCACGAAGGTCAGCCATAGGTGACACTCCGCTAAATGTCATGTACTCAACCCATTCAGACATCTCCTGAACAGTGCCGCTTCCCACATTACCATTAACATATACTTCACATCCAAGCTGGTCGCAAAGCTCCATAAATTCATGTGTACCGAAGCTGTTATCCTCTACAACACCGCCCCAGTGTGTGTTAATCATCTTCTTACGTGTTTCCTTCGGACCAATTCCGTCCTTCCAGTGATACTCGTCTGCGAAACATCCACCCGGCCAACGAAGTACCGGAAGCTTCATTTCTTTAAGTGCCTCAACTACATCATTTCTCATACCATTAGTATTAGGAATATTAGAATCCTCGCCTACATAAAGACCTTCATAGATACATCTTCCAAGATGCTCTGAAAAATGGCCGTATATTTCTTTGTTAATCTTACCCCTTTTTATATTAGGATTTACATAAAATTTTGCCATATTTCCCTCCGTTTTCTTAAAAAATAAGGTAGTTATGTCAACATCATTTAGACTTAATCCAATGGCATCGGCACAACTACCTCCATAATATAATATTGTCAAAAAATAGTCAATCGCTTTAAGAAACTTCTTTCATCTGTGCCGTGTAAAGATGATAATAATCACCCTTCTTAGCCATAAGCTCATCATGGCTTCCGCACTCCGTTATTCCCTTATTGTTAATATACATAATGCGGTCGCAATTACGGATTGTAGAAAGTCTATGCGCAATAATAAATGAAGTTCTGCCCTTAAGAAGCTCATTAAGTCCTTCCTGCAAATCTTTTTCCGTCTGAACATCAATACTTGAAGTTGCTTCATCCAGAATAAGAATCCTTGGATCTGATAAAAGCGTTCTTGCAAAGGATATAAGCTGTTTCTGTCCCTGTGACAGCAACGCACCTCTTTCCTTAACTTCTGTCATATATCCGTCAGTAGTTTTCCTTATAAATCTGTCAGCACAAACCGTACGTCCGGCTGCTTCAATCTCTTTCTGAGTGGCATCAAGCTTACCATATCTTATATTATCCGCGATAGTTCCGCTGAATATAAAACTGTCCTGAAGCATAATTCCCATCTGTGAACGGAGCGATTTAAGCGTAACCTCAGATATATCCTTACCGTCAACCAGAATTCTTCCTTCGTTAACATTATAGAATCTTGATATAAGGCTAACAATCGTCGACTGACCTGCACCCGTAGGTCCTACAAGTGCAATACGTTCACCCGGATTAACCGTAAAAGATACATTTTCAAGCACTGTCTTATCTTTTTCGTAGGCAAATGTAACATTCTCAAATTCAACCTTGCCCTTAATATCTCCGATATCTTCAGCACCCTCTTTATCATCTATCGTCACAGGCTCATCGAGAGTTTCGAATATACGCTCAAGATAAGCTATATTATTGATAAAATCATTAAAAAGGTTCGCGATATTCATAATAGGCTGCCAGAAACGTGCTGCATACGAAGTCATGGCAACTATTGTACCTACTGATATTGCGGTGGGACCGAGGAGTAGGAGTCCCACTGCAAATATCGCACCCCTTACAATTATGGCAATGCTATCTACTGACGGACCAAGCAGGTTATTATAATTAACCGCTTTCATCCATGCTTTACGGAGTTTCTCCGCAAGGCCGTCAAAAATCGTTGCATTCTCTTCTTCTCTTACAAATATCTGTGTAACCTTAGCACCTACTATGTTTTCCTGTAAATATGCATTAAGGTTAGAACTTTTATTTGACTGGTCCTGCCATGCCCTTCTCTGACGCTTCTTAATTATTCCGATTACTATGGCAAAAGGAATCATACCCGAAAGCACCACAAAGGTAAGTCCAACATCAACCATGAGCATAAATATAAGAATAAAGAACATATTTAAGAACTCAAGGATAATATTGATAATACCACCTGAAAGCATGTTAGATACAGAGTTTACATAGTTTACAACACGTATAAGAATCTTGCCGTGAGGGCGGTCATCATAATACTGGAAAGGAAGCTTCTGAAGATGTGCAAATAAGTCCTTTCTTATGTCATATATAATATCCTGACCGACAACCGTCATAATCTTAGAACGAACAGTCGCAAGAATTATACTTATCACGTATGTTCCTGCCAGAAAAATGGCAAGTGTTATAAGCTGTCTCACATCTTTATTCGGAATGGACTCATCAAGTGCCGTCTGTGTAAGAAGCGGTGCCAAAAGTCCTGTTGCCGAAGCAATTGCACTGATTAGAAGTGCCAGAAGCATTTTATTCTTATATTTTACAATATAGACCGATGCTCTTTTTAGATGTTCGAAACTAAACGGGGTTTCTAATTTTTCATCTACACCATATGTATTTCTAGCCATCTATTGCTTCACCTCCGTTCTGAAGCATGTACACCTGATAATAATAGCCCTTATTGGCAAGAAGCTCCTTATGAGTTCCCATCTCAGCTATTTTACCATCCTCTAGAATAATTATCTTATCAGCATCCTTCGTTGAAGAAATACGCTGCGCAATAATAATCTTGGTACATTCAAAATCAAGGTTCTTAAGACTGTTCTGAATATAGCTTTCTGTCTCAAGGTCTACAGCCGAAGTAGTATCATCAAGTATGAGAATAGCAGGTCTCATAGCGAGTGCTCTCGCAAGTGATATACGCTGCTTCTGTCCGCCCGAGATACCCACACCTCTCTCGCCGATAATAGTCTGGTATTTCTCCGGCATTTTCTCTATAAACTCAGATGCAGCTGCCGCTTTTGCGAACTGATGTACAATCTCCTCCGGCATATCTGAATCACCGTAAGCGATGTTACCATCAATAGTATCCGAGAAAAGAAGTACATCCTGCATCGCCATACCAATACTCTCTCTTAACTGTTTAAGCTTAAGGTCTTTTACATCTATTCCATCTACAAGCACCTGACCTTTGGTAGCATCATAGAAACGTGGAATCATGTTAATAAGTGTAGTTTTACCACTTCCGGTTTCACCCATAATAGCAACCGTCTCACCTTTTCGGATGCTAAAGTTTACATCATGCAAAACCTCTGTGTTTCCGTAAGAAAAGCTTACGTTCTTAAATTCTATGTTACCCTCGAAAGTCTCTTCATGGTCAACTGCATTATCTTTATCACATATCTCAGGCATGGAATCCTCTATCTCAAGCACTTTCTTCGCTGCTGCCTGGAAACGCTGATACTGGTTAACAATATCCGCAAGCCTTCTCATCGGATTCGATATAGTCCATGTCATACCGTTAAATGCAACATATTCACCCATTGTAATTCTTCCGTTTATCAGGGATATACCACCAACCACAAGAAGTATAACCGGCAAAAGATTCGCACATGCCTCTATATACGGAAAATATTTGATATGTAAAAGTGCTGTCTCTATATGTTTCTTTCTAAATGTCTGGTTTTTCTCATCAAAATGTTCTATCTCATAATCTTCTCTTGCAAACGCCTTTACCACTCTGTTTCCTGAGATATTCTCCTGTGCCGCTGTATTAAGCTGTGCCATAGTTTCACGAAGTTCTCTGTGCATCGGCGCAATTTTCTTTCTAAAGCTTAACGCAATGATGAAAATCACCGGTCCGACTGTTATAAGACTTACAGCTATAAGCGGGTCAAGATATATAAAATATGCCATTCCGATAAGTATCATCGTAACACACTCTACTACCATTCTGACAATCCATGAAGCCATATGTCTTATCGCATCAAGGTCACCTGTAAGTCTTGTCATGATATCTCCTGTACGGTATTTATCATAAAAAGGCATATCCTGATTAAGCATAGCTCTAAACATATGTGTTCTAATCGAATAAATCATCTTCTGTGAAGTATATTCATATGTAGTATTCGCCGTATAGGAAACAAGTGCCCTAAACATCGTCGCACCTATCATCGCAAAGATAAGCCCTATAAGCAATCCTCTCTTAGTTTCAAGGTTAGCAAGATTAAGTGCCATATCTGCGCCCAAGAACAAGTCTACTATCTTCTGTGAAAAAACAGGCACAGTAAGCTGCAATACATTGCCAAACACCGATAAAAACAGGGCAAAAACGTATATAGCATGATATCCTTTAAGGTTCTTCCACAACCATTTTATCTGATGCATGAATTATTCCTCCTTTTTATTTTTTTATTACAATTTGAGCTATTGTCAATTCAACTTTGATATATTATAATCCGATTATAGATATAATTAAATGCCTTTTATTCTGTTAAACATATAAAATATTCCGATTAAGGAGGAACATATGAATCACCTGATAAGTTACAGAATTTCAGAACAACCACTTGTAGGTCTTGCCGATATAAGAACAACGCATAATCCTTTTAAACATATAGAGCGTACTGCTCCATTTCATGTATTGCTGTACATAATGAAGGGCGAGCTTCCTATCGTTGAGGATGGCACAGAATACATACTTAGTGAAGGAACTCTCTTTTTCTTAAAAAGTTATACAAAACACTGGGGAGAGAAACTGATTATGCCCGGAACTTCTTTTGCTTATGTGCATTTCAGGTTGCCCGATGCTTACGATTCCTTATACAGCAATGCACCTGTGGCTGAATTTACTCCTCAGATTTCACTTGAGCGTTATCGTATCCGTCCTCGCGAATTTAGAGAAACCATGATTACTCTTCCTAAACGAATAGACAACCTCTTAGGCAGTAATCTTGAATATAAGCTTAAAGAATTAGCTTCCGTCTATAATTCAGACGACCCGTTCAGAAAGCTTCGTGTCAATGCCATGCTCTCTGATATTCTGGTTGACTGTTACCGTCTTCAGTTTAAGACTCCAACAACCATAAAGGATATCCGTGCAGACGAAATCGTCAGTTTCCTTAGAACGCATCGTGATGAGCCCTTTAATTCGCAGAAAATAGAAGAACACATGAAATTAAGCTACAAATACCTTGAAGAAGGGTTCAAAAAAAGGACCGGTATGACCATACAACAGTATCATACCGCTCTTCGAATCCGCGAAGCTGAAAGACTCCTTGGTTCAAGCACCCAATCTGTTTCTGAAATAAGCGAACAGCTTGGATATTCCGACCCTTTATATTTTAGTAATGTATTCAAAAAGCACACCGGTTATTCACCACGCGCCTATCGAAACAGCATAGTTACTGTTGTCACTGAATAAAACAATACTAATATATCTACTTTTATATAATGCAGATATCCACAGCGAAGGTTTCATCCAAGATACACTCTCATCGTTACAAACGCAGCACCACTAAGTGCTGACGTTTGTAATGGTTCTTAACATGTAAACAACATTCTTATATATGTACCTTATCTACCTCATTCTACTCTTTCTAAGTCCCCTTACTTTCTCGAATGTTTCATAATCTATAATCGCAGGATGATGGTTCTCTACTCTAATCCATGCCTCTTTAGGAACTGTCCTAATCCTCTTGCTCTTGAAGCTTACCTTTTGCTCCTTTCCCTGCACAAGTGTACCAATATAGGTTTCGTTAGAAAGAATCTTTTTTATAGTATTATTACTCCATGTAAATCTTTTATCAATCTGCAGCTCATTATCGGTAGCACCATTTTCTATCTGTTTATCAATTATATATTCCTTCTTCGCCGCCGCAGGATTCTTATACTTTAAGCCTTTCATCTGCTTCCATGCAGTAGGCGTAGGTATCTTCGCACTTGTGAGCTTCGCAGCTATAACTCTACTACTATCCCCATCAAGATACATTCTATATATCTTCCTTACCACCTCTGCCGTTTCCTCTTCAATCTCCAAACCATGTCTGTCTGCAGATTTCACATATCCATAGCAGGCAAAGGAACCGATAAACTCCCCGTCCCTCATCTTTTTGTGCAGAACTGCTTTTATGTTGTCCGACAAATCCTCACAATACCACTCATTAACAAGCCCGCTTATTTGTCGAGCCTTTTTATTGCCTTTTATCGCCGTATCATAGGTCTCCACAACGCTTATAAATCTTATCCCCCATAAAGGAAAAAGGCCATGGATGTATTTCTCAACCATCTCCATGTCCCTTGTAAATCTCGACTGCGTCTTGCATAGAACAACCTCAAATCTTCCGAGCCTCGCATCTTCTATAAGCCTTAGAAAATCCGGACGTTCTCTGTCAAGCCCGCTTCTATCTTCATCTATATAATAATCATATATATCAAAATCATGTTTAACTGCATAGTCGCTAAGAAGCTTTCGCTGATTGACTATACTCTCACTGTTTGCGCCCTCTTCACGACCGCTATCCTCTTTCGACAAGCGGCAATATATCGCTGCAAGCATAATATCATCCCTTAAGAAGTGTTTACTAATTCTATGCTTTCGGGGATTATTATATTATTCGAAAGACTTAATATCTTTTGGAATGTTCCTCTTAGCGTTGCTGACATTCATTTATATGATTTGTCACTAACATAGCTTGCAATCTCTATTGCGTTTTTATAATTAGTTATATATAATAAGAACTAGTATTTATTTCGGAGGTTTCATATATGAAAAGCATTAAACCCGGACGTGGTCCATCGATGATGAGTGGTGTTTCATGTGTATTTGCAGCCATATTTGGTGTCTTTTGGATGATATTTGCATTAAGCATAGGAGCGGGTCCTTTTGCTTTATTCGGTCTGGTATTTATAGGCATGGCAGTGGCTTCAGCTGTTTACAATTTCAAAAATGCCACCGGCAAAAACAGATATTCTTCCTTTGATATAACAGACGACAACGAAGAGCCTGATCCGTTTAACGAGTATTTCGGTAATACATCATACACTACCGCTTCTTCCATTGATAAGCAAGGTTCCACAGGAAGTTCAACTTCTAACAGCAAGTTCTGCCCTTACTGCGGCACTAAGGTTGATGGAGATTATCTTTATTGCAATCAGTGTGGCAAGAAGCTACCTTAATCATTTACTTATAACAACCAGCGATTTTACACAAAATATAAAGAGAGTATATCAAGCCTTAATCTCAGGCAGGTATACTCTCTTTTTTGTTATATGATATTAGAATCTAACATATCAAGTATCTTCTCTTCAAAAGCATCAAAAGCTCTTTCTTCATCATCAAAAAGAATCGTTTGCATTCCCATATTGTCCGGAACAATTAAATTTTTAGCTGTATTATCGATAAATATACATTCCTCTGCTTTAACCTTCAAACTATCAAGCACATACTTAAATATATCCTCACTGTCTTTACGGGAATGCACTTTAGCCGAAACTGCAACCTCATCAAAATATTCTTTCAGATTATAGCTTCTTAGTATCGTCTCAATTCTGTCACTCTTATTATCTGTCACCATTCCAATTAGATAATTTTTCTTTAGTATCTTAATTAAATCAATCATTTTTTCGTCAAGTGCTGTATTTATAAATGAGTCAATCAAAATCTGATAATCCAGCTTATCCCCTATATCGTCGCAAAAATCATTCCACATATCTTCATGGGTAATTTCCCCGTAAAGCAACCCTTTATTATATTTATAATAGCTTGACTTAATCAAGTCCAACGGAATACCTGACTTCTCAGAAATATAGTTTGTTATTGTAGTCGAACCTGTTTTATCAATGGTTAATACTCCATCGAAATCAAACAATATCGCTTTTATCGCCATTTACATACCTCCAATTGTAACAGTTTAGCCGTGCCCATTCATAAATCTAGATTTCAAATTTTCTCCAAAATACTGTCATGGAAATGATGTGGTCCCTCACATATATCATGTACAAGCATTTTATCCATCATAACATCATCCATATCGAACAGCTTATATGCATTTCTTATGATATCGACCTGCTCGTATACATTATCAAGGCCGCGCTTACCATTAAGCTTATCGTCTCTGCAAGACTGTATCATAATTCTTCTCGGTGCGATAAGCGATGCGATATCTCCCATATCAAGATGTTCCCAAAGATGCGGTATGTAATTACAATTACAGTTGCCATTAAGCTCCAAAAGTGAATCCTTGTAACCGTACATATAGCCACTTATTCCGGCGAGCTTCACTCTCTCATCAAAGACTGCGAGCCAGAGCGTCTGCATTCCGCCACCGGAAAAGCCCAGGCAAGATATATTATCCGTTCTCCACTCGCCTCTTTGTTCCACATAATCTATTAAGCGCATAAGGTCCCATGTACACATACCTGCAACCGTCTGTCCTAAAGGCTCTGCCATATGTGCAAGATGAAAGCAGCTGCAACCAAGCACTTCCTTCCTAGTATCTCCATGAAGATATTCGTCTCTTCGCTCACCAAAGCCTCTTGTGTCAGGGCATATCGCAACATATCCCAGCTTCGCAAGCTTCATTCCATAATCATAGTTGAAAAAATCAATTTTCTCCTTTATCATCGGGATGTCATAGCAGCCTGCAACGCTATATTTTCCGCCACCCTGATGTCCGCATGGTGCAAGGAAACAGCTTAGCTTCTCTCCATCCTTCTTCGGTGGTATGAGTATGAACATAGGCATGTACACATCCGGCTCAGTCTGAATTATGACCTTTTCTCTTACAATCCCATTCTCCAAGGTTACTACCTCTTCTGTAACCGGTGTAAGTTCACACTCTTCCATCATATCAAGTCCAAGAAGCTTCCAAAGCATCTCTCTGGTATCCTTCTGCCAGCTAAGGAACTCTTCTTTAGTTGTTCCTCGGAAATAATCCTGCCTTGCCCTTTTATCAAATTTCTTTTGCATATTAAGAAGACTTCCATAATATTTTTCGATGTGCATATTCTACCTTCTTTCATTTAGATAAATTCTATGTGTTTCTCACAATTATACTTATTTTTGATTATTTTCTTTATATATTTCATATTTTATGCTAAACTATATCTAATTTCAAGTTGATTTACACAAAGTCATAATGCTTTTATATAAAACATTTTTATATTTATATGAAGCCATATATTTAACAGTCAAGATTCACTCTTACACATGAAATTATATTATAGAATTTTTACAAGAAAGGATTATCAAGACAAAATGTTACAGCTACAAATAAATGTAAATCCAGCAGATAACAACTCATATTCGTCCATTGAAGAAGCACTGAAGGTTGCCCTCGAGCTTCGTCAAAAGCATGGCACAAATGATACCATCACTATCAATCTTGCTCCCGGCACATACCATGAGCGATTAACTGTTAATATTCATAACCTTGTAATACAGGGAACTTCAGATAACGCTTCCGATGTTACGATTACTCATGGCGATTATGCTCAGGCAATCCACGCTGACGGTAATAAATACGGCACCTTCCGTACTGCAACTTTTTTTATTGATGCAGATAACGTAACATTAAGAAATCTTACTCTGGAAAACAACGCCGGAGCAGGCGTTAAAATTGGACAGGCACTTGCCCTTTATGCTGATGGTGACAATTTATTTTTCGAAAACTGTCGTCTTCTAGGTCGTCAGGACACATTATTTACAGCTCCGCTTCCACCTAACGAACTGCAAAAGCATGGTTTCCGCGGTCCAAAAGAATTTGCACCTCGCCGTAACCAAGCTCACTATTACAAAAACTGTTATATAGAAGGCGATGTTGATTTTATCTTTGGAAGCGCAGCAGCATATTTTGAGAATTGCGAGCTTTTCTCTGTATATCGTGAGGAGCTTATCTGTGGCTATGTAGCGGCGCCTTCGACACCTGAAGGTCGCAAAATCGGTTACATATTCAACCACTGTCGTTTTACTTCAGATTGTCCATCTAAAAAAATCTATCTTGGACGTCCGTGGCGTGATTATGCAAAGATGATAGTAATGAATTCTTATATCGGCGAACACATTTACTCCGAAGGCTGGCACGACTGGGATAAGCCACACGCTCACGAAACAATCTTTTTCGGAGAATACAACAACTATGGTCCCGGCGCAGACATCTCACACCGCGCACCATTTGTTCATATACTTACTGACGATGAGGCTAAATCTTATGACCTCTCGGCTGATGATGATACTGATAAAGCTTATATTTTCAAGTGTTTGGCATAATTCTGTATTGGTGATTGCATAATTCTTATAAATATTTGAGCTCTACTTCTTGATATCATGAAGTAGAGCTTCTTAATTTTCATTATTCATTTCTTTCGCCCTACCCTATAATCATTCTTCTGACGTATCTCAGTAGGATTGATTTCCACTATTCCTCACTCTCGTCCTACCTCACAAGCTTTCTCTCGCCAATTCGGTAGGATTAACTTCCATTATTCCTCACTTTCGTCCTACCTTACAAGCTTTCTCTCGCCAATTCGGTAGGATTAATGCCACAGTATATCTCATATTAGAGAGCGTGTCCCAGAGGGAAACATCATCCACAACATTATCATGACATGCACCCAGCCTATAAATAGAGAGATGGCGTATTGCACAAGGATAAAGAATTATATTGTACAATACGCCCTTATTAGCTTAATTATTCTTTTACTGCTCCGATATTAATACCCTTAACGAAGTACTTCTGGCAGAACGGATATACTATCATGAAAGGAAGGATAGCAACCATAACCGCTGCGTTCTGAAGTGTGTTACTTGAAATCTCTGTATTGTTAGGCATCTCACTACTGAATATCATCGCTCTAAGTCTCATCTGGAAGTTATGAAGGTTGGTGTTGGAGATATACAACTTGAAGTTAGTATAATCATTCCAGAATGCAACCGCATACATAAGTCCGATTGAGGCAAGTGCTGCCTTAGAAAGTGGAAGCACAATTCTACCAAAAATACCCATTGGAGAACATCCGTCAATAGACGCTGCCTCGAACAAACTCTTCGGAATACCTTCGAAGAAGTTTCTCATGAGTACGAGGTTATATACGTTAATACTTAAAATACCGATTACCGACCATAATGTGTTATACAAATGTAACTTAACCATTACGAGATATGTAGGAATCATACCTGCCTGGAAAATAAGTGTGAACATAAGCATTCCGGCGAGTAAGTTTCTACCCGGCATATCAAACTGAATAAGTACATAAGCACCAAGTGTTGCAAGTATAAGTCCAAGAAGTGTACCTATAACAGTTGTAAATACCGATATCAAAAGTGGTGTTGACATATTCGGATTGGTTATAATTGAAAGATATCCTGCAAGAGTGAATTTCTCCGGCCATAATCTCATACCATATCCTGCTGTCATATCGATGGAATCGATAAATACCTTCCAAAGCGGTACAACGATAAATGCACATATAATTAAGAATAATACTACATTCACGATTGAGAATGCCTTATAACGCTCTTTATCAATATATACCGTAAATGGTATAAGTGCACCTGCTATTAAAAGTCCTATAACCAAGAACATTACTGCGCTAAGCTTAACACCGCTTGCTCCAAAGCCCTGATTAAAGATAAATGAACCTAAAGTAAATGTAACCGCTGCCGCTATTGCAAATACTCTTCTTAACTTGAATTTGATAGCTTTAGCTGCCATGATGATAAACACCACCATACATACAACTGCTACAAGCATAAGAGCAATTGACAACCATACAAGTGCAAGATCAACATCTGCTGCATTTGATACTGCTATACCCACATTTGCGAAAGCACTCTTAAGGTCTGCAAGTTTAGGAAGCATTATCAAACCGATTAATAATGATACTCCCTTAAGTCCGGTAGCTTCTGTAGTTCCGCCGGTTACTGTGAGCATAGGTAAAAGCATCGTACATGCAAGTGCTATGCCCATTATTCCAACGAACATACAGTTAGCTCTAATACCATTGTTAGCATATCCGTTAGCATTTCTTTCAGAATAGTTAGTTGAACAAAGAACAATCATCAATACAATAATAGCTAAAAATCCAAGTCCATATGTTGAGGATATAGCTGATACAGTCTTCGTCATAGTTGAGAAATATTTCTCAAATACCTCTACCTGCTGTTCAAACGGGAACAATCCCTTGATACCTTCAAAAATCTCTTCATTATATGCAACTTTGTCTTTTTTCTTTGCGGTGTAATCAAGACTAAGTGACTTCGCTTTAAGATCATTTAAAGTCTTAACTGCTTCTGTTCTCTTAGTAGTATCTGTAAATAATGTCTCTGCATCGTCTATCATTAACTGAATCTTATCTGCCCAGTTATTAACACTACCTGATTTAACCTTCTGGTTAATCTTAAACTCAGGATATACTCCAAAATAATTATTACCTGTCTTTGCCATATTGGTCATGGATGAGTTATATGAAATACCACCTATAACAACAAGTACAAGACCAAATACTGCAACAACTCTTCTTACAGATACATTCTTATTAAGGAATGTAAGTAATGTAAGCACTATCACACTGACAAATCCAAGAACCAATAATATACATGAAAGTATTAACTGTGCATAAAATGGTGTAGACGTATCAGCAATAAGCTCTTTTCCACCAAAAATAATCTGTATAACATCGATAATGTTATAAGAATGAGTCATATCAAAACTAAATGTTCCTATTGCACTGTTTATCGGAAGAAAGAACGCAACTATCGCAATCAAACCGATAACTGCAGAGGCGCATCGAATTCCGCTAAATTTCTTTTCTTTATTCACAATTCCCACCTCCACTATACAATACCGCGTCCACGGATTTTCTTACTGATAAAGTTACATATAAGTACAAGTATACAAGCAACGAGTGATCTGAAAAGACCTACCGCTGTTGAGAATCCATAATCAGGTGCCGCTGCAAATGTTATGGAGTAAGTATATGTCTGTAATACCTGTGCAACATCGATAACATTATCATTGATAAGTACGAATACTGATTCAAACAAGTTCATAATCTTAGCAAGATTAAGAATAAGTACTGTTATAATTGTGTTTGAAAGGCTAGGGATAGTTATGTATTTAATACAGCTCCATCTTCCTGCACCATCAATCTTTGCAGCCTCATAAAGTTCAGGATTAATTCCCGACAAGGTTGCGAGGAAAATAATTGTTCCCCAACCTGTATCTTTCCAGATATTGATTATGTAATATGCTACTCGCCAATATTCCTTACTTGCCAGGAAATATATCTCTTCTCCTTCCGCCAGAATACCCAGACTCACCAACATTGAGTTAACAAGACCTGACTCTGATGTAGAAAGAATAAGTGTGAATACCGACGCTGTTACTACCCATGACATAAAGTGTGGTAAGTAAATGATGGTCTGTGTGAACTTCTTAAATACAAGATTAACCATCTCGTTAAGAAGAAGCGATATTACAACTGCCATACCTGTATTAAGTACAAGCTTGGTTACACTAATTACCAATGTATTTACAAATGAGGTCCAAAAAGCGGATGTCTCAAACAATCTTTCGAAATTTGCAAGTCCTACCCATTTGATATTGAATGCATTACGGTAGGAATAAAATGCATACCTGATACCTGTCATAGGCAGGTAATTAAATACTAAAAGGAAAATGAACACCGGTATAAACATCAAGTAAAACCAGCGATATTTATAAATTCTAAGCTTGAGTGGAGTTTTATTAACCACTACACTATTTTCAGTATTATTTTTACTCTTAATTTTACTCATTTCACGACTTCCTTTCGTGAAATATGGAGCCACCGACAAGTGGCGGCTCCATACCCAACATTTCATCTAGCTTTAATTATTATTTGTTTAATGAATCAAGAATTGCCTTAACCTGTGTACCAACTTCTGCATTGTATCTAGCCATAGCATCTGTTACTGATAAACCGTTAGTTACACACTCAGATACTAACTGGATTCTTAATGACATGATACCACTCTGGTACTGCTCCATAACATCGTTAGATGTGATTACAGGAGCAAGAACTGAATTCTCATTGAATACCTTAGCTGATGCTGTAATTCTAGGATTAACATCTGCATTACCTACATCCTTTGCAGGATCTGCGAATGTTGTGATTGCAAGTAACTTATCGATATGAGCCTTTGAGTAGAGAGCTGCACCTGTCTCAAGGTTTGTCTTCCAGTGGAACTGTCCTTCTTCACTTACGTACTTCTTCTCTGTCTCTAAACCAGCGTTGATAACGTTTGTCTCAGCCTTTGTTGACCAGTGAACGTCTTCTACACCATATGTCCAGAGCTGCTGTCCGTCAGCACCGTCTAACATTGTACCGAAGAATAAGTTGAATACTGCCTCAGGATTCTCACAAGCTGATGTTACACACCATACAGTTGCCTGACGCTCGATATAGTTACCAACCTCTGCGATAGGCTCAAGGTTAACTAACTCTGAATCAAGACCCTTAGCTTCAAGGTTTGTAGCTAATGTATTAGCCCAGTTACCAGCCCAGTATGTGAATACACCGCACTTATCCTCGAAGAATTTGTTACGGCAATCCTTTGTTCCGTTTGTTACAAGTTCAGGATCAAGATATCCCTTTGCATAAGCATCTGTTAAACGATTGATAGCATCAATCATAGCCTGCTCTGTGAAACCGTCAACCCATGTTCCGTCTGCCTTCTGGTAGAAATCCGGATATGCATCCTGGAAGAACTCAGGTAAGTAGTTTACGTAAGGAGCTTCTGCATTAACGATACCAGCAGATGTTACAGCGTAAGGTGTATCACCGTTAACACCGTTGCCATCAGGATCGCCCTTCATGAATGCATCAAGCATAGCGATATACTCAGCGTATGTTGTAGGAGCTGTAAGACCACATCTGTCTAACCAAGCCTTCTTAACATATGTAATACATCCGTTACCACGTGCAGGTGAAATTCCGTATAAGCCATCGTTGATGTAAAGACCATCGATTAAGCCTTCATTAATAATACGGCCTGACTTCTTAAGTTCAGAATTCTCATAGTAATCTGAAATGTCTGCTAAAACACCACTGTTAGCATAAGTTGCATAATATGTAGAACCTAAAAGAACTACGTCCGGCCATGTTGATGTATCCGGATTAGCAAATGTCTGGCTAACTGTGTCATAGTAACCAGAATGGTCAGGCTGAATAATGTCAACCTCTACACCCATTAACTCTTCAAGTCTTGCTTCAAACTGGTCTCTACCATTTGCAAGAGTAAAGAGTGTACCATCTACCATGATGGTAATTTTGTCAACCTGCTCTGCATAGTTCTTGTCTTTCTTACAACCTGCAAGAGCTGTGACAGCCATTGTTGCTGCTAAAGCAACGGCTAAAAACTTCTTACTTTTTTTCATCGATTTTACCCTCCTTAAATTTTTAAAGCTCTCTCTTGGTTTGGAACTTTTGCCCCAATCGATAAACTAATAATACATCATTTTGTACATTTTTAACAAGAAACAATCTTTTTGATTGATGAACATTTTTTTAGAAGTGCCCAAAAAGCCTGTAAATTCAAGTTTTTTTCCATACATTTTTTACAACTTTTTTGAATTGAAAAAAAATGTCTCTTAATGTATAATCGTATATGTATCTTTATACAGACTTTATATTGCATAAGGAGTTTAAATGACACATAATAATTTTCTCAAAAAATTTGTACTTTCATATAGTATTGTAATAATACTTTTTTTGGTAATGGGATTCATTTTTTACTATACCGGTATTTCTTCTACCAAGAATGATTTATATAAACGTAATGCTTCTTTGTTAAGCGATAATGTTGATTCAATGGATACTGCTTTAAGTCTTTTTTCAACACTTTCACAGCAGATATCTTCTAACAGCGAAATAAAAGAGCTTACCCGACAGACAGAACCTTCTCCCGCGCTTTATCTGCTTGCACATAATGCCATGCAGTACCTAAAAGATATCCTTGCGCTTGAGAATCTGCTTCCTATTTCTAAATCGTACATATATTTACCTAACACGGACAAATTTTTATCATCATATATGTTTAATGACCCTCGTCTGTATTATGACTATACTCTTCATTATGATACAAGGTTATATGACGACTGGTATGAAACGATGTCTTCATATGATGATATGTTTAAATTTATTTCACTTGCACCGTATGGTGCAACCGATGGTTCCTATTTATATAAGGTAGAACTTTTCACATTCCGAAATGACCCGAAACCGCCAATTGCATGTTTTATTGTCGATCAGGCAGAATTACTCGAGCATTTCTCCGATATTGACCTTGCAAACGGGGCATGCCTGTATATAACCGATGAACTTGGCAATTCAATAATGACTCTTGCCAAGAATTCACAGGCTCTATCCTATGACGCTTCAGCTGTTGTCAATTCCGAGAACCAGAAGATTCTTCTTGATAATGTGCGCCAAGCTAATACCAACGCCGGCAAATTTATAATTTCACACAAGAATTCTTCCTATAATAATTGGAATTATTACCTTATAACACCTACAGATAATATGCTTCATGAGCTTGTCGCCTATCAGTACGTGTATTTGTTAACAATACTGTTCTCTGTTTTATCATCATTTGGATTAATATATGGTCTCTCCAAGAGAAATGTTGCCCCGATTATATCCATGAGTAACAGCCTCGAGACCTCCCTTTCAGAGAATCGTGATCTTCGCGAGACTCTCGATAAACAGCAACCATATGTATACAGCTCCTGCATATCCAAATTATTTAAAGGTGCAGTGGCTGAGGGTGCAGAACTTAATATGATTACTAACTTTCTCGGAGTTAATCCGGCAGACTATCGTTTCTGTGTTCTTTACCTCAAAACCTTTATCGGAGAACCCAGTTTTATCTCCGGAAGCTCCATGCCTCCGGAATTTTCTCCTGATTTAATAGGTGATAAAGACACCACAGCTTCACAGCACCTTATGTCGTCAGTATCTCAGGACAGTTATAGAGAGTTGATTGTTAATTCATTGTATGAATATTTTGGAAACAACATATATGTGTATAATGAAGATATTAATACATTTTCTGTTATGCTATTGGTATCTTTAGACGAAGAACTTGACAGTTTCACCAGACATATGCGTCATAAATTTGTTTTACTTCATGATTTTCTTCAGGAGGAGCATTCCATCTGGATATACGGAGGGCTCGGCAAACGAAACCACCGCCTCAATTATGTTTGGCAATCCTACCATCAGGCAATGGAAGCTGCTTCATATATTAATAAGAACAGCTTCTTCATCTGCAATTGGGAGATAGAACGTACAAGTAATTCTTACTACTATCCTGCTGAATTGGCTAACCAGTTATCAAGCTTCATCCGATCTTCGAATGACAAGCAGGTCGCAGAGATTTTCAAGATTATACGCCGCGAAAATTATGAGCTTAGAAGTCTTCCGGCCAACATCTTATCCTGGTTACTATCTGATATCCGTAATACTCTTGTCAAAATAAGATACAGTATCACAGCATCAGAAACAAATGAACCAGCTCTTGCTAATATTGATTCTTTATTATTAATGCATAAGACCGTCGACATAATGGAACAGATTGCTCTTACACTTTCAAACTTGTTCGAACAGAAACCTGTCAGCAACCAGCTTATTGCGACCATCAAGCAGTATCTTAACAATAACTATAACGATTCATCCTTAAGTCTCAAAAAGATTTCTGATGAATTCAGTATATCGGAAAGTTATTTTTCATTCCTCTTTAAAGCGGAAACCAATGAAAATTTTTCTGAATATCTTGAGAAGCTTCGTATGGACAGAGCGTTAGACCTAATCAAGAATACCGACACAGCTCTTTCAGAGATATATGTTGAGGTCGGCTATAATAACCCAACCTCCTTCCGTCGTGCTTTTAAGAAGGTACACGGTGCTACACCTACCGCGATACGAGGTGCCGCCAATGAAGAGTAGATAAAAACCAAATGAGGAGTAATGCAATACAGATAAACTCAAAAATTGATTTATCTGATATGCATTACTCCTCATTTTCTTCGTTAAGCGCTGACGTTTTTCAAATGTCTTAACAGGAATCTATCATCGTAATGTGTGCAAATATACTAATATCCATAACCAAAGGACATAAATTAGTCTACAAGTTCGTCGACGTCACACGCGATAATCGCATCACCGGTCTGACCTTCTATAGTAACATTCTTAAGTGTAAGCTTCTTCATATTCTTAGCGAATATTCCGACTCCGGTTACTTTTTCTGCACCATCCATCATAGCAGGGACGAATTCTTCTTTGTCCTCAGCATATGTAACGGATACATTTTCAAATGTAACTTCACCTATCTTCTGCTCAGGAAGTCCGTACATATATGCTGCTGCCGCATGGCAGTTCTTCGCCTCGATGTTTTTGAAAAGGAAACTTCCGAGGTAAGGTGTACGTTCATCTACAGGATACATTTCCTTAGACTGAACATATTCACTGTGTCCGTCCGGATCACAGAAATAGAACATGTTAAATACTATCGGAACAAGTACATTATCCATGATAATGTTTTCGAATACAATTCCATCTATAATTCCGTCTTTACCACGACCACGTCTGGTCTTGATTCTAAGACCTCTGTCAGTATGGATAAAAAGACATTCAGACACCTTGAGTTCCTTAACTCCGCCTGCCATCTCACTTCCTATTACAATAGAACCATGTCCGTCTCTCATACAACACTGATGGATATAAAGATTCTCTGAAGGGGTCTTGTATTTCGCGCCCATGTAAATCTTACCTGATTTGATAGCAATACAGTCATCACCAACCGAAAAATATACACCTATTATATCCACATTCTTACATGACTCAGGATTAAGTCCGTCAGTATTAGGTGAATCCTTTGGTCCGATTATATTCATATCATAGAAATGTAAATTTTCACAGAAATAAGGATGCACATTCCATGATGGACTATTCTTAACCGTTATGCCGTGTACCGTAACATTCTTACAATTGTTAAGGAAAATCATGCGTGGTCTCCAAGCAATTCTTTTTACCTTAGGATTATCCCACCAGTTATCTCTTCCAGCCTGACCATCTATTGTTCCTTTACCTGTAATCGTTACATTCTCAAGATTTATGCCTGTAATAACGGAAGCAAAAGTATCCTCCGGATTACCTTCCCATGTACCAAGCAGATATTCCTTTTCTTTATCGTTACACTCAATCTGTCCAGGAAGAATCGGAAACATATTTCTGTCTGTATAAGCCTCAATTACTGCTCCTTCTGCTATCTCAAGAGTCATATCGCTTTTCAAGAAAATCGGAGTAACCTTATAAGTACCTGCCGGAATCAGAACCCTTCCATTCTTCGGGCATGCCATAATGGCAGTCTGAATAAAAGCAGTATCATTATTTACACCGTCACCTTTTGCTCCGAAAGCTTTTACATCAAGAGTAACGTATTCTTCCTTTGTAACTACCTTTACAACACTTTTCTCTCCGTCATGCTCAATCGCAATATCATACTCTGAATTTGGCAAAAGAGCATCAACCGTAACTATATTCTTCTTTGTTTCAAATTTCGATTCTCCGTTTACAAAAACCTTGTGCGGTATATCTGACTCGTAATACCCACAATCTTTCACTTCTATCACAGCACATCTTGCCGATACCCATAACAATTCTGTTTTCATCTTTTCCTCCCAAATCGTAACCTTCATTTATACCTTAGTCCGGTAAACAGTCTATTCTGCCTGTTTGGTAACTACTTCTCCCTGCTTCTTATATATGCTCTTCTCCGGTACATATCCTCTTACAGATGATAATGGATAAATATTACTTTCTCTTCCGACTACTGTTCCCGGATTAAGCACGCTACCGCATCCTACCTCAACATTATCTCCAAGCATTGCCCCAAACTTCTTAAGGCCTGTTTCTATCTTCTTATCTCCATAAGCCACTTTTACAAGCTTCTTATCAGATTTTACATTAGATGTGATAGAGCCTGCACCCATATGTGATTTATAACCAAGTATTGAATCACCCACATAGTTATAATGAGGCACCTGCACCTTATTAAACAAGATAACATTCTTAAGCTCTGTTGAGTTACCGACAACAGCCCCTTCTCCGACTATCGCATTACCTCTGATAAATGCACAGTGTCTGATTTCAGCATCAGCACATATAATGCATGGCCCAGTAATGCTTGCTGTAGGTGCCACCTTAGCGCTTTTGGCAATCCAGATGTTCTCACCCTTGCACTCATACTCATCCTTATCAAGCTTCTCTCCTGTCTCCTTAATAAATGCACTTATCTTACTCAGTGCCTCCCAAGGATATTCTACCGTTTCAAGAAGCGGTGCTGCAATTGTCTGTGTCAAATCATAAAGCTTACTAATTTTTAAATTATCCATTTCTTTCTCTCCCTTTTTAATATATATTTAGCCATTCGCGAAACTATATTGCAAATGATTATATTTATTTGGTGTAGTAACTAGCTGCTACATCGAAATTATTGCGAAGCAAGCTCTGGTTGTTAAGTCCTGTAACAGCCATGGTTCTTCTCGATACAAAGCCTTCGAGCTTCTCCATATATTCGTCCGCCGTTATTTCACCATTAGCTACAAGTGTAAGACCTTTCTCCCAGCTAGCCGTAAGCTCCGGATTAAGAAGATGTCTTATTGAGGCATTTACTACCTCATAAACCATCTCTCCAAGAAGTGTTGGTGTAAGAATCTGAGTTTTTTTGTTAAGATTGATATATTCTATATTTACCAGCTTCTTAAGTATCTCTGCTCTGGTTGCACTTGTGCCTATACCGCTACCTTTTATCTGCGCTCGAAGTTCTTCATCCTCTATGAGCTGTCCGGCATTCTCCATTGCAAGAATAATGGAACCGGAATTATAGCGTTTCGGCGGTGATGTTTCGCCTTCTTTAATCTGAAAGTTCTTAATCTCAAGCACATCGCCTTTTTTTAACTTGGCAAGTGCCTCGAGCATGGAAGCATCACACTTAACATCCTCTGCATCCTCTTTATCGTCCTTACCGGATTCATCCTTCTTTTTCTCATAGGCTCCGCCAAGAACCTTCATATAACCTTCATCAAGAAGAACCTTAAAGCTTGCAAAAAATGTTTCTGTCTTTCTTGTAAGCTCCACTGAAAGCTTACTATACTCTGCAGCCGGATAGAAAATGCTAAGAAATCTCTGCATAATAAGCTCATATACGCCTCTTGCCAAGCCCGGTAAACTTGCCAGTCCATTTACCCCCTGTCCCGTAGGTATGATGGCATAATGGTCAGTAATCTGCTTATCATTTACATATTTAGTTTTCTCAAGCCCCTTATACATGCCTTTATCCAGAATTTCCTGTGCAAACATGCCTGAAGTAGGATGACTCTTAAGACCTCTTATATTATTATATATAACTTTAGCTACTGCCGTAGATAAAACTCTGGCATCCGTTCTAGGGTAAGTCACCATCTTCTTTTCATAAAGTTCTTGCACTATCCTAAGCGTCTCATCAGGACTTAGTTTAAATCTTTTGGAACAATCATTCTGGAGCTCCGCCAGGTTATAAAGAAGCGGTGCCGCTTTCTTTTCCTTCTTACGTTCTACCTTCTTTACTGTTGCCTTTATTGGCTCTTCATCACTTAGATATTCTATAAGCTCTTTTGCCTTTTCGCTTTCCTTAAAGCCATTTTCTTTATATAAATATGGGCTTTGATTGTATTTTGACTCTTCGGTAACTCTCCATTCCGCATCAAATCCGCCGCTTTCCACAGCTACATTTGCCAGCACTCTGTAAAAAGGTGTTTTCACAAAAGCCCTTATCTCTCTTTCCCTATTAACAATCATGCCAAGCACGCAGGTCATAACTCTTCCGACCGCTATGGCTCCCTTACGGTTGGTTCTCAGATAATTACTTACATTGTCTCCGTATTTTAATGTAAGAACTCTTGAGAAATTAATACCCATAAGATAGTCTTCTTTGGCACGAAGATATGCCGATGCTGAAAGATTATCATACTCTGATAAATCCTTAGCCGTCTCTATTCCTCTAAGAATCTCTTCCTCAGTCTGCGAGTCAATCCATACTCGCTTTCTGTTTTTGCCTTCTACCCCTGCCATCTGCTCTACAAGACGATATATGTACTCTCCTTCTCGTCCGGAGTCAGTACAAACATATATTGTCTCAACATCACTTCTGTTAAGAAGTTCCTTAACTATATTAAACTGCTTCTCTACAGCAGGAATAACTTCATACTTCCACTCTTTCGGAAGAAACGGAAGTGTCTCAAGGCTCCAGCGTTTAAGTGCCGGATCATACACTTCGGGATAACTCATCGTTATAAGATGACCTACACACCATGTTACAACTGCTTCTTCCGATTCAAGATATCCGTCTTTTCTCTTTGCATTTATCTTAAGCGCCTTCGCAAATTCCTGCGCAACGCTTGGTTTCTCTGCAATATAAAGCGATTTTCCCATCTGCTCCCTACCTTTTATAATATTACAATAACTTAGCTCTCATAATGTCTTAATGCTTCAAGACATTCGTATGGAACATATAAATTACCTTTACCTGTTCCCATATATATACCCGGCTTATTCGTTCCATGAAAATCCGAGCCTCCGGTTACACGAAGTCCGCACTCCCCTGCAAGCTTCTTCATTCTTCTCTCATCAGCGCCTGAATTCAACGAATATATCGCCTCAATCCCCACAAGCCCTGCCTCTTTAAAGGATAATATGGCAGTTCTTAAAGCTTCCTTATCCATTCCATACAAAAGCGGATGCGCCAAGACAGGTATGCCTCCATACTTAAGTATGAATTCTATCGCATCATTAGGTGTAATTTTTCTTCTTGGCACAAAAAAAGGACATTCATCGCCAATGTATTTATCAAAGGCTTCCTTAGTATTCTTTATATAACCACATTCCAACATATATCTTGCAAAATGCGCTCTGGTTATTACTGCATCCGGATAAGCTCTCATAAGATTATCCATGGTCATTTTCTCAAATCCATGCTTGTAAAGCTTCTCAAGCATTTCCTCATTACGAACATCTCTTTGATTCTTAAACCATTTAAGTTTCTCAAGGAATGCTTCATTCTCATAATCTATATCATATCCCAATACATGAACATCTTTACCATTATACTCAGTAGACAATTCAATTCCCGGAACAACCTCAAGATCAGTGTCCCTTGCAGCACTAATTGCCTCAGCAATACCATCAGTAGTATCATGGTCCGTCAGTGCAAATGCCGCAAGACCTTTCTCCAAAGCCAACTCCACAAGCTCCGCCGGTTTACAGGTTCCGTCCGAAGCATTAGAATGAACATGCAAATCAATTCTTCTTAGCATCTTTTCTTTCTCCATATTTCATCCATGCTCTCCTTACAAAATTGAACTTAAGCGGATTAATTATAACTGCCGACAGAATCAACAATACCGCACTTAATGCTGTCTGCACAATAATGCTGTTACGCAGCCACTCTTCCATAAGCATATCTGTAGTTACATCAGATGTCTTTGTAAAAATAAAATCCGAAAGAATATTCGACGTTTCAAGCTGTTCACTTACAAGGTAAGCAAGCGGTGCCATCGGATTAAAATGCAATGCAATATAATTCGCATCATATACACCATGCGATTCCATATTGGCAAAGAAAAAGTTAAGAACTGTCGTAATCAATATCAAAATCAAAACCGCTGAATATGCAAGTATAATAGCTGAAGTAGTCTTCTTACAAACCGATGAGCAGAAAATTCCTACACTTCCCATGTACACTCCTGCCAAAGTTATAATAAAAATCAAGTGCACGATATTAAGAAGCCTTATTCCGCCATAAACGAATACAATTGAAAGTATAGGCACACTGGAGAAAAGAACAACTAGCATAAGCTGTATGCATGCCTTAAATTTGCCCCATACTACCATCCATGAATGTCTGCTTCCGACAAGCATAATATCAAGAGTCTTTCTTTCTCTTTCTCCGGTAATTGAACCTGCTGTAATAGAAGGAATGACAAGAAACACTATTCCGAATTCAATATATGCCATTAAGGTATACATATCCACAAGTCCGCTGTAATTAAGCGCATTCATGCTGCTGACTCCGTTAAGCGAGGTAAAAAATAACACGAATGTAACGATAGCAAGAATACAGTTAAAAATAAGTATAAGAGAAAATACTCTTGCCGCTCTTGCATCTATGGATATTTCCTTGCGATAAATTGGATTCCCCCTAAACACGATTCCGCTTACTCCTTTCATCCTCCTGCTCCGTAAGGCGCATAAATACATCTTCAAGGTTATCTCGTTTTCTTCCGAAAAAAGTAACCCTTACACCATTAGCAATCATTTTCTCCAAAAGCTCGGCTTCACTCTTGTTATCGCCTAAAAAAGCAACCTGAATGTCATTGCCGTCAATTGCTATAGACTGTGCCAAAGAGCTTTCATTTATACATCTTATAGCTTCATCACGATTCTCAATAACTCTTATCCCCAAAGGATTAGATATGTTAACATCTGTACTGACACCATCCATCTTGCCTTCATAAAGCATCCTGCCCTCATCAATAATACCTATACTATCACATATTTCCGACAAGTCAGGCAATATATGTGAGCTGATAATTATAGATTTGCCCTGTGCGCTCAATTCCTTAAGAAGTCTCTTAAATTCTATTCTCGACTGCGGGTCCATTCCCGAAGTCGGTTCATCAAGTACAAGAAGTTTAGGATCACTAAGCAAGGTTCTTGCCATACAGATTCTTTGCTTCATTCCTCGTGATAACTCATCTACATATTGATTGGCTACATGCTCAAGTCCCATCATTTCAAGCATGTCCCGGCTTTTCTTTCTTGCTTTATTAGCACTAATCCCGTACAAAAGTGCAAAAAATTCCATATATTCCAGAACTCTCAGCTTATTATATACTCCAAAATAATCCGGAACATATCCCACTATATCAGCTATAAGCTTGCTTTTCTTAAGTAAATCTACACCCTCGAATTCCACCATTCCCGAATCCGCAGCCAAAAGTCCCGTTATAATACGCATTGTCGTAGTTTTGCCTGCTCCGTTCTGCCCGACAAAACCATATATACTACCGGTCGCAACCTCCATATTAATACCCTTGAGTACCTGCTTCCTACCGTATTTCTTCTTCAAATTCGTCACTTTGAGCATAGCCAATTCTCCTCATAACAGAAACTGTAGGCATTTTAATCTCAGTATATCGATATTTTCCCTTCGTTTCTATGTTATATTGCACTATAAGTGTGTAACCGTCTTCTGTCTCCTTTAAATAATCCGCAATATCTATGATGTCAAAATATTCTTGATTAATATTAATCTCATCATATTCAAGAGTAACATTATTGTAAAACAGAACCTCACCATCAAATATACCATAATAATCATTATTACCGGTCTTCTTAGACTCAGGTATATCAAATACAATTCTTGCTATAGATTCTTTGTCTGTAAAATTGTATTGCAAACGTGCCCTCGAACCATAGGTGGTATTGGAATATGCATCATAGTTAGTACTGCTGTCCATACTGACTACATCTTTATAATTAACAGGTTCATACGCAATACTTCCTATAGTCAGATTCACATCTATATCCTTGCAAAACATAGTACTTCCATATGCTTCACATGGAGTTCCTATCTGAAGCTCTTGCTCGACTCCTTCCGCAAATCCGATAAAAAGTGAATCCGTTTTCTTACTGTCAAAATATGAACTGATAAGATATTCCACCATACCTTCCTGCTCTGCTTTTGTCACATCATCTTCTTTATCATTTTCAGATGTCTGACTGTTTCTTACCACCATATCGGCAACATCACCGGCATAATATGGTAAAATAGCTGTATTAAGTAAATCTATATTTACACTTTGTCCGGCCTCAATATTTCCAACCATTACAAGCTTGTCATAAAGCAACAAGGCGGTATTTTTTAGAGTTTTACCCGTATTATTGATAATATGACCTGTGAGAATTCCGTCATAATAAGTAACTTGTACATCTATATTCCATTTACTCTTATCCTCTATTAACCTGTCAGCCTCAAAATATTCCTTCGAAAACGGAACATTCTTCTTTATGGTTGTTCTTGTTGTACCTTCACCATAAAGAATCTCTACATAATCTCCTTGCTCATCAATCGCCTCACCAGTCGCAAGAAGCGTCTTTACCGTATACTGTGGGTTAAATTTCAGATAATATGTGTCGCTATACGGCGTATTAATGCTAAAAAATACTTTTTCTTCTATGTCCTCTTTCCCTATCTCAACAATCGTTGCATATTGAAGGAACATCTCCGAAAAACGTGTATTTGAGCCCATATCATATATTGCGTACGAGAATATCACCATCAATACCACTACACATATAAATACATAGCTTATCTTCTTTAACAACCTTAATACACAATACAGAATAGGCCCTACCACTATTATGTAGACAACTACGATAATAATATATTCCATAATATTAGGTTTTTCTTTACCCTGTACTGAATTAAGCATATATTGAACGTCATATGAATTATCATAATTATCATAATACAGGTCATAATTAACTATCTCGTCTACCATTTCAAGAGTCAGTGACTTTCCCATAGATTTACCGAGAATCTCTACGTCATCTGTATATGAATAAAGATCTTTATCGGTTGCTCCCGACATAAAACTTATTCGTCCGCTTCCATAATTAGCAGCTGTTACCCAAAAACCGGGTCTTAACTCATCTTCATTCTTCTGTTCACTGATTACCATATCATATAGCTCACCAAACAAATCAGCCGCAAGCATCTCATCATATTCTACAATCAGCGTCTTACCCGATTCCACCCAGGCAAGGAGCATGTCTATCTGCTCCTTAGACAAAGTGGATATAGAATCTGCCATAACAACTATTACATCTATACAATCTAATGTATACCTTGTTTCTCCCCAGATATCCGAAGCCTTTAACATAAAGCTGTTCGTAAAAATATAAGGAAAAGCTGTATCGGTATACTCACCGATATTGATATTATCGAACAGATTAGCATAGATTCTTCTCTGGCAAAGGACACCTACGAATAACTCCGTATAATCCTCCTCCAAGGTTTCAATAGTTGCAATTTTACTCTTAACCACTTCACCTTCAAGATTCTTTAGTACAAATTTAATATCCGTATTCTTAACAAAAAAAGGAATATATGTCTGAAACAAAACCGCATCATTTTCCGGAATAGTAAGTGGATATGATACGACCTCAATATTTCCCGATTCATATTCAACCTGAATTGACAACGTGCCCTCAAAGCTTTCTTCTGAATAAATATCCAGCTTAACCGGAATATATCTACCGTGTTTAGCACCACCATCAAAACCTACAGAAGTATTAATTTCATAATAAGAAGCCTTTACTTCCAGGCAAAACCCAAATAAAAGCATGCATGCAACAAACATATTCACAAATATAAGCTTTTTTAATTTTGCCATAATTGCCTCCAAACTATGCTCCAAACACTTCTTCATTAACATCAAATTCTTTGTTAAGAGTGACCTCAAAACGGGTTCCGTTAAGATCACTCTTAACATTGATATCTCCTTTATGCATATCAACAATATTCTTTACTATAGCGAGTCCAAGACCTGTTCCGCCGGTATTCTCCGAACGTGACTGGTCTACCCTGAAAAACTTGTTAAACAGCTTACTGATATCCTCTTTCGGAATAACGTAACCATAGTTAACCACCGTTACTTTGACCGTATCCTTATAATCCTTTATATATACACGAATATACTTACCTTCTTTGCCGTATTTTATCGCATTATTAATTAGGTTATCAAAAAGTCTGGCCAACAAATTACCGTCAGCATTTATAATAATCGAAGACTCATTGCATACGAATTCGTATTCCAATGAGTTATTGGTAAAGCTGGGGTAAAAATCATCAAGCAGCTGATTTATAAGCATAACAATATCAACCTTGCCAACCGACATTGCTATCTTACCATGATTAAGCTTGGTAAAACTAAAAAGATCTTCTATGAGCTTCTCCAGACGTTTAGCCTTAGAATATACCATCTGAATATATTTGGCTTTATCTTCATCTGTTAAATCCTTCTTCATCATGAGATAATCCATATATCCGATTATGGAAGTAAGCGGAGTTCTAAGGTCATGTGCAACATTTGTTATAAGTTCGTTCTTTGAACGCTCGGAATCTCGCTCTTTTTCCATAAGAACAAGGAGCTTGTCCGTCATGTCATTAAGACTTGATGCAATATAAGACAGCTCATCTCTTCCGCGCACTTCAACAATCTCATTAAAGTCACCAGCAGCGATTCTTCTTATGCTCTTATTTATCTCAATGATGTAGTTTGCAATATCTTCTACCAGAATCATGAAGCTTGCAAGAAACACTATCATTCCGAGCACAATCATTAACACAACCTGAAGATTAGTCAAATGAGACTCTGACATATACCCTGTATTAATATATTCTACTTCACATTTATAATCTTGAATTATCTTAAAATTATAATATGCGAACGCCTCTACAATTACCGTATTAATAAGACTTATTAGAAAAAAGAAGAAAATCTTAATTCTTATTCCGCTACCATAATCATCTCTCAACTTTATAGCCAACTCCGTATACTGTTTTTATTATTTTCTCATCACGTGTATCGTCTTTTAACTTACCCCTAAGTCGTCTTATGTGAACCATAACCGTGTTATTGGCTCCAAACACTTCTTCGTTCCATACCTTCTCAAAAATCTCATCTGCATTAAACACCTTACCCGGATTAGATGCCATAAGATATAAAATATCGAACTCGATAGGTGTAAGATTAATCTCTTCGCCATATACAACAACCTTGTGGTCTTTTCTGCTTATCTCAAGCCCCTTAACTCTTATATCAAATTCATCTTCAACAGTATTATCCTGTTGCTGTATACTATTCGGATTAAACTGCTTATATCTTCTAAGCTGTGACTTAACTCTTGCTGTAAGCTCAAGCGGATTAAATGGCTTCGTAATATAATCATCTGCTCCGGTGGCAAGACCAAGAATCTTATCCCCATCTCCTGACTTGGCACTGACCATAATTATCGGTATATTACTGTTCTTTCTTATCTGCTTACACATTTCCAGTCCGCTCATTCCCGGCATCATTATATCTATAAGTGCAAGGTCTATATTCTCTTTTTCAAGAATAGCAAGCCCTTCTTCTCCTGAAAATGCTTTCCACACATCATATCCGTCATTTGAAAGATATAATTCCTCTAATTCCGCAATTTCCTTTTCATCATCAACAACCAAAATATTAGCTATTGCCATGTTTCTTCCTCCCACATCTGCCAATATAAGATGTCGGCCGGAGCATCCGTCCATACACAGATGACACCGGCCTCACTTATCATAAGCCTAAAACAGCCCTATTATTTTTCCATCTGCAACATCGATTCTCTCCGCTGCCGGAACCTTCGGAAGACCCGGCATTGTCATAATCGTACCTGTCAAAGCAACAACAAAGCCTGCTCCCGCAGAAATATACGCCTCTCTGATATTAACAGTAAATCCACTTGGTCGTCCAAGCTTAGTCTGGTCATCTGAAAGTGAATACTGTGTCTTTGCCATACATACCGGCATATTACCAAATCCCAATTCCTCTATCTTAGCGATAGCCTTATTAGCAGCATCATCAAATGTAACGCCGGCAGCACCATATATTTCTTTACATACTACTTCTATCTTTTCTTTAATGCTAAGCTCATCATTATAGAGAACTTTAAAATGACTTTCTTTTGTTTCAAGGGTCTCAACTATGCGCTTAGCAAGAGCTACACCACCTTCGCCGCCCTTCTCCCATACTTCTGAGAGTTCAAAATCACAGCCTCTTTCTTCGCAAAATGCCTTAACATACGCAAGCTCAGCCTCGCTGTCAGTGCTGAATTTATTAAGCGTAACGATTACCGGCACATCATATTTCTGCAAATTCTCAATATGCTTCTCGAGATTGACAATTCCTGCTTTAAGTGCATCAAGATTCTCAGCTCCAAGTTCTGTCTTAGGAATACCACCGTTATACTTGAGTGCTCGTACTGTAGCCACAAGCACAACCGCATCCGGCTTAAGCCCTGCCATTCGACACTTAATATCAAAGAACTTCTCTGCGCCAAGGTCTGCACCGAAGCCTGCCTCTGTAATTACATAATCAGCTAATTTAAGTGCCATTCTTGTAGCTCTCACACTATTACATCCATGTGCAATATTCGCAAAAGGCCCTCCATGAATGATGGCCGGTGTATGTTCCAGAGTCTGTATAAGGTTTGGCTTCATGGCATCCTTCAAAAGTGCCATCATTGCGCCGACTGCCTTAAGGTCTGCTGCTGTTACAGGCTTGCCCTCATATGTGTACGCTACTATTATATTGGAAAGACGTTTCTTGAGATCATCCAGATCCTCTGCCAAACAGAAAATAGCCATTATCTCAGATGCAACAGTTATACAGAAATGATCCTCTCGTACAACACCATCAAGCTTCTTTCCAAGGCCCACAACAACATTTCTCAAAACTCTGTCGTTCATGTCAAGGCAACGCTTCCACACTATCTGATTAGGATCAATTCCGAGTGAATTACCCTGCTGAATATGATTATCAAGCAATGCAGCCAAAAGATTGTTCGCAGAAGTTATTGCATGGAAATCACCTGTAAAATGAAGATTAAGATCCTCCATAGGAACTACCTGTGCGTATCCGCCGCCGGCAGCACCGCCTTTAATTCCAAAGCATGGTCCAAGTGACGGTTCTCTTAAAGCTATTACCGCTTTCTTATTAATCTTTGCAAATGCCTGACCTACTCCGACACTGGTAGTAGTCTTACCCTCACCTGCCGGTGTAGGGTTAATTGCAGTAACAAGAACAAGCTTACCATCCGGTCTGTTCTTAATCTTATCCCAAAGTTCCTCTGATAATTTTGCTTTATATTTTCCGTAAAGTTCCAAGTCATCAGCTTCTATATCAAGCTGTTTTGCGACCTCTGTTATAGGTATTAATTTAGCTTCCTGAGCTATTTCGATATCTGTTTTCATAGGCACCTCTTATAAATTTTTAATTATTAATTTTAACAATTATTCCACAATTAGGTTTCTCAATGTCAATAGGATGACCATTCATAATGATTATTCCCTGCTCATAATTCAAAGTAAAGAATGTAAGCTGATTAGAATCGTGGTTAAGTGAAACAAAATGTTTCTCATCGGGTAAAAGCATAAAGTCCTTCGGAAATTCACCACTTATCGGAAGTACTGAAAGTCTTCTTAATCTTCCTTCCTCTACATTTCTTCTGAAAAATGCAAGTCCATTGCCGCCGGCACTTGTTACGAATACATATTTGCCGTCCTTTGACATCTTTATCGCAACACTTGCTGTTATATTGGATTGCCTGTTCTCTACCGCAGACACTCTTTCTATAAGTTCAAATACCGGACCTTTTCCTCCATCCTGATATGTGTATATACTTATGTAATTCTTAAGTTCGCATAAAAGATATGCGAATCTGCCATCAGGACTAAATATCATTGTTCTCGGAGCAGATTCAAGCTCACATCTTAAGATGTCAACAAGCTTAAGTTTACCCTTTGCCTTATCGAAGCGATATGCCTTAACCTGGTCTATACCCATATCGCAGACCATGAGATATTTCTCATCCGGTGTAAGTGCTGCGCAGCTTATATGCGCTCTAAAGTTTCTCTCTCCTACGCTACCGAGTCCATGGTTATACATTTCATCTGTAACTTCACCGATTCCGCCATCTTCTCTTACTTTCACAACAGTAGCCTTAGCATCATGATATCCTGCTACGAAAAGATAGGAATCATCCTTGTTAATCGTAATATGACATCCTCTCATACCATTAATGGATGCCCTGTTAATAAGCTCCAAATCCCCATCAGGAAGTATTAAATACGCTGCAAGTCCTTCATCACATATCGAGTAAAGATATTTCCCGCTGTTAGCTGCCACCATATATGACGGATTATTAATCTCTACCTCTTTACGTTTTGTACATCTTCCTTTTTCAACATCTACATCGCAAATCGTTATTCCCTTGGCTTTGCCATGAGTATATGAGCCAATATATGCCACATATTTTTCACCATTATTCTGCCCCATATTCGCGAACCTCCTTATCAACATTTATCTTAGAACTAATTAGTATTCTTAAGCATCTCTATTATAATATCTCTTACCTTCGCTCCAAGGAACTTTCTTTCTTCTTTCTCGAGTTTATCCATATATATCGGTTCACCAAACTCAATAGAAATAGTTGTCTTTCTTATTCTTGGGAAGGTTTTTTCAAAACAGTTAATAGTGTTATGAAGTGCAACCGGAACTATCGGACTGCCGGACTTCTCTGCAAGCTTGAGGCTGCCTTCCTTAAATGGTAAAAGCTCTGCCTCATTCTCAGCCTTATTACGTGTTCCTTCAGGGAAAATACACATTGAAATTCCGGACTTCATAGCCTCTATTCCTTCAAGAATAACCTTAAGTCCCTGTCTTATATCATTTCTGTCAAGGAAAAGACAATTCATATATTTCATCCAGATGTTAAGAAGCGGCACCTTCTTCATCTCTACCTTAGCAACGAATCCCGCCAAAGGTGCTATGATGGTGTAAAGCGAAACTATATCAAAATAGCTTCTGTGATTGCCTACATACAATACCGCACAATCTGTCGGTATCTTCTCCTTACCTTTAACTATAATCTTAATTCCCGACAAGAAAAGAATCATCTTAAATGTCGCAATAACTATCGTAAAGGTTGCTTTATCCCTTGCAGTCTTATTAATCTTTCCAACCAAAGCAAGTATCGGTAAAGCCACAATACTGAAAATACCATATAAAACTAAAAGTAAAATTACTAAAATACTTCGAATCATACTATCACCATGCCATACGGCAAAGTCCTTTCATTATAATCAATCCATATATATGCTATATCCCGATTATCTTCCATAAAGCTCTGCCAAACGCAGAAGTTTATCTGATAATTCTTTAGAAAATGCTGTCTCCTCGCATCTCCAGCTCCAATTGCCCGAAGGCATACTCGGCGTATTCATCCTGCCCTCTGAACCAAGCTCAAGCACATCCTGCATAGGCACAATAGCCATCTTCGATACACTTGCGTATGCAGTCTTAATCATTACCCATGCCATACTTTCATCGCTAACACCCAAGTAATCCTCACAGTGCTTTCTTGTATATTCTGAAGCCGTAGCGTACCAACCAAGTGTGGTATCATTATCATGAGTTCCGGTATAGCAGATACTGTTAGGCACACAATTATGTGGCAAAAACGGATTATCCGCTCCGCCATCGAAAGCAAATTGCAACACCTTCATTCCTTGCAAGCCGAAATCATCTCTAAGTTCTTCAACCTCAGGTGTAATCACACCCAAGTCCTCTGCAATAATCGGAAGCTTCTCTCCGAACACCTCTCTAATTCTATTAAAAAGATCGTGTCCCGGTCCTTTAACCCATTTACCGTTTATGGCAGTTTCTTCCCCATAGTCAATCTCCCAGTAAGCCTCAAAACCTCTGAAATGGTCTATTCTCACATAATCATACAATGTAAGCTGCTGCCTTATTCTTGCTATCCACCAATCATAATCATCAGCCTTCATTATATCCCAATCATAAAGCGGATTACCCCAGAGCTGTCCCGTTTCACTAAAATAGTCCGGCGGAACACCTGCAACCACAACAGGAAATCCCTCTTCATCCAACTGAAAAAGTTCCTTATGCGCCCATACATCCGCACTGTCATAAGCAACGAAAATCGGCATGTCTCCTATTATTCGTATCCCTTTATCGTTAGCATATTCCTTAAGTTTTATCCATTGTGTAAAGAAAATGTACTGAATAAAACGATAATATTCCATCTCATTACTTAATTCTTTACTTATGGCTTCCTTGTCGTATGCTGAAGGATTCTTGTAACGCTCATTCCATTCCGTCCATGCTATTCCTCCAAAGGCTTCCTTACACGCCATATACATGCAATAATCCTCAAGCCAGAAAGCATTATTTCTGATAAAACGCTGATAATCATATGCACGTTCTTCATCCTGATTAAGTAAAAATCTATTATATGCCTTCTTATAAAGCCTGCTCTTATATTCAAGTACTTTACCATAGTCAACAGCAGTGCTGTTCCACTCCGGAATATCCATAACATCTCTTTCTTCAAACAGGCCGTCCTTTAACAGCTCATCAAGACTTATAATAAGCGGCTGTCCTGCGAAAGATGAAAACAGCTGGTAAGGCGAATCTCCATAACCTGTCGGTCCAAGCGGCAATACCTGCCAAAGTTTCTGCCCGGCCTCTGCCAAAAAATCCACAAAATCGTATGCGCCCTGTCCCATATCTCCGATTCCGTACGGCGAAGGAAATGAGGTCGGATGCATAAGAATTCCGGCCATTCTTTTATCCATGTGTGCCTCCTAAGTATTGTGTTATATATCTCTATGATACTATGAATTGCTGTGTGCCATGATAACACCTTTGCGTGCTTGAGCAACACTTCTGTATGCCATGAGCAACGCATGCCTCTTATATCACAGATATTGAATCATACCCGGTCCGAGATTATCTGTCGGTCTGGCAATAAAATCATATTTTTTGTAAAAATCTTCTCTACCTTTTGCACACATAAGTGCAAACATCATCTCTGTATTCTCAAGCTTGAGTGTGTCATTAACATATTCCTTAAGTCTCGAAAGAATCTGTCCTCCGATGCCTTTTCCCTGTACATCCGGACATATTACCAAGTCCTGCACATAGCATATTACCGCACCGTCTCCAACGATTCTTCCCATTCCGACAGGTCTGTCCCCATCATACGCACAGATTATGTACAAGCTATTATCAAGTGCTTTCTGTGCCTGTTCTTTGCTTAACTTCTTCCAATTAACTGATGCTCTCAATGCAAGATACGTCTCCACATCAAGTTTATTCTCTACTAATGTAATCATAGTTCTCCCATATAACTCTCTTTACGCATTTTATCAATATACATACCTCTCCTAATCATACCACATTTTACACAATTCTGCAATAAAGTTCGCTGACAGAACATGGCTTTTCTTGCCGGGAGAACATGACTTTTCTGGTTTTTACCTACTAGCCGGTGCTTTCTCTTACTCCCAGTAGGTAAAAACCAGTAAAATTACAGTGAAATTACCTACCGGAGCCTGCGACCTCGTTGAGCAGTAGGTAAAAATTAGAAAAGGCACGGCTAAATTACCTACCGGAGCCAGTAAACTCGTTGACCAGTGGGTATAAATTAGAAAAGGCACGGCGAAATTACCTACCGGAGCTCAAGAGCTCTTTGTTCAGTAGGTAATTTAGCCGTGCCTTCTCCAATTTTTACAGCTTGGTAATGGTATTTCACTCTTTAGGCTGTAAAATTGGAGGAATCACACGAGGTGCCAAAAAGACAGCACCCCATCATTTATTCGTTTTTACCAAGATCCGGCTCATCAAGAAGTCTTACCTTATCGCCAACCTTGCCTTCTGTTTCGAATACAATAATCTCGTTAGTGCCTGGTTTAATAAGCGGCCCCGGAACATAGAGACGCTTCTGTGGTCCAATCTCCCAATAACGGCCGAGATTAAAGCCGTTGATAAATGCTACACCCTTTCCGAAGCCCTCAAGTTCAAGGAATGTATCTCCTATCTCATTTGCCTCAAAGGTGTATCTGTAAAATGCAGGAACTCCTTCCTTATATGGCTTATCGAAGTCAATCTTATCGACATTATCAAGCGGAAGTGTATACTGCTCCCAGTTAAAATGACCATGTCCGTTGAGAGAAACCGTACCATCGATTCCCTTACGCTGTTTCTCAATTCTTGGTCCGAAATTAACACGCCCCATATTCTCTGTAAGAATATCTATGTAATTATCTTCTAAGCCATCCTCTAAGAACTTACAGCTTACACCATGCTCCTTAAGAAGTTCAAGGTCATAAAGGGTAATAAGATGCTTCTGATTAACAAAAATATTAGCTCTGTCATTCGCATCATAAAGTCTTATCTTGGAAATATCTCTTTCCTTTTCAAGCTTCGAGCGATATAACGTATAGCCATAATTCTGCCCAAGCTTCTCCATGCTCATTGGATATGTTGAAACAATCGGTGCAGATATATCATCAAGTGTTTCAAATAAGCTTACTCTTCCTGTTTCCTTACACTCTCCGTATGCTATCTTCTTAACCTCTGTGGAGAATTTCATATCTCCAACCGGTGCAAACTTACTTATAATCTCACGGAACGCCTCGTACTTAGGAGTGATATCACCCCATTCTGTAAGAACAGCATCATAATCATATGATGTAACATCAGGTGTGAGCACATCATAATAATTAGAACCGTTCATGAAACCAAAATTGGTTCCTCCGATAAACATGTATATATTAATATTGCCAAACTTAAGCGCATCCTCAAGGTCCTTCTTATTCTCTTCAAGGTTAGATGTGTTGTGCTTACCGCATCCCCAGCTGTCAAACCAGCCAACCCAGAACTCCATACACATAAGCGGTCCGTCAGTGTATCTCTTAAGCACATTGAACTGGCTTTCAACCTTCGAACCGAAATTAGCAGTTGTAAGTGTACCCGGAACCTGTCCGCATCTTAACGCATCTCCCCATGGACCGTCAGATGTTACGAACGGAACGTTTGCGCCATATTCTTTCATGTAATCCATAAGGGTAAGAAGATATTTGGTATCATCTCCATAATATCCGTATTCATTCTCTACCTGGAACATGATAACAGGCCCGCCTTCGGTAATCTGAAGCGGTGCGAGAATCTCAAAAAGCTTCGCATAATATTCTTTTACATGCTTAAGATAAGGCTCATACATTCCTCTGAGACGCATGCCATCCTCTTTAAGAAGCCATGCCGGAAGACCACCAAGCTCCCACTCTGCACAAATATATGGTGACGGACGCACAATTACATACAATCCAAGCTCGTCTGCTATCTCAATAAATCTCTTTACATCAAGCATTCCCTTAAAATTGTATTCACCCTTACGCGGTTCATGCATATTCCACGGAACATAAGTCTCAACCGTATTACATCCCATAGCCTTCATCTTCTCAAGACGGTCTCTCCAATACTCCGGCACAATTCTAAAATAATGCATACCACCGGATATTATCTGTATAGGTTCTCCGTCAATATAAAACTTATCTTTAACTTCAAATGTATGTTTCATATAATTCCTACCCTTTCTGATATAGTTTTTCACTCTCTCATTTTATCTCACGCAACATGTGCTTGCAAGTCATTTTTCTCTAATTATAAGCAAACACATGGATTGTAAATAAAACTCCATTATGATAAACTGTTTATATGCAAATTACTCATGCATGTAAAACATACGAATTCACTATTTATCATATCCGGGAGGCATTTATGTTTACATACTTAAAAGATTATTCTAATCTACAGCCATATAACTATTACAAGCCGGCATCTGACCGCGAAGCATACGAGGAAATCCCCGTTGCATTCAAAAATACCATCATAAAAGAGGGCGAAAAATATTTAAATTATAGTTTTCCATCCATTCCTGCAACCACCTACATGACATTTTTAAGGACAGGGAACAGAGTAGCATTTGAAGATGTCAATTTTTCCAAAAGATACGCGATAAATGCATTAATCATGGCTGAATGCATGGAATATAAAGGCCGTTTCCTCGACGACATAATAAATGGTATTTTTTCGATATGTGAAGAAAGTGCCTGGCAGTTGCCTCCGCACAACAGTTATCCCGGTCTTCCAAACCAGCTGCTTCCTGATGTAACAAGGCCGGTAATCGACTTATTCGCGTGCGAAACAGCCGCCTTACTTGCAACAGCAGGCTATCTTCTTAAGGATGCCTTTGACAGCGTTCACCCTTTCATATACGAACGAATCGTACATGAGATAACTAATCGTGTGCTCATCCCATTTATAGAAACTAACGTGTGGTGGATGGGACAAAATAATAAGAAAACCTGCAACTGGACTATATGGTGTACCCAGAACGTTCTGATTGCAGCCTTTCTTGCCGACCTTGAGCGAAATCCTCAGGCAGCACACTCCGACCAACAATCACAAGAATTACATGCTATTAATACAGCAGAATTTAAGGAATCCATCTTTAGGAAAGCCTGTGACTGCGTTAGTGCATTTGTAAGAGATTACGGAGAAGACGGTTGCTGTGACGAGGGAGCACAGTACTATCGCCATGCAGGGTTGTGTCTTTTTAACACCATGGAACTCCTAAACAACATAACAAACGGCAAGGTGACTCCTCTTTATGGCAACGAAAAAATCAAAAACATTGCACTCTACATAATGAATGTACATGTAGATGATAAGTATTATGTTAATTTTGCCGACTGCTCTCCTGTTGCCGGAAGAGCCGGAGTCCGCGAATTCTTATTTGGCAAATGTATAGAAAGTAGTGCTATGCAAAGCTTCGCCGCTAAAGAATACAAAGTAAACGAAGACAAGCTGCTTTCCAAAGAAATCAATCTTTTCTATCACATACAGAACGCATTTGCATACAAAGAAATACTTACCTATCCTGAATCAAAAACAGAATACCGCGACCTCTATTACGAAAGTGTCGGCTTATTCATATCCCGTGATGACACTCTCTATCTTGCTGCCAAAGCAGGACATAATGCCGACAGCCACAACCATAATGATACCGGAAGCTTTACCGTATACAAAAACGGCAAACCTTTTATCATCGATGTCGGTGTCGAAACCTATACCAAGAAAACCTTTTCGGCAGACAGATATGAACTTTGGGCAATGCAGTCTGCATATCACAATCTTCCTACCATTAACGGAGTTATGCAAAAAGATGGTCGTGAATATGCCGCTTGTGACGTCCAATATTCTTTCTCCGATGAGCTTGCTGCCATTTCCATGGATATCGCCAAAGCCTATCCCGCCGAGGCTGGCATTTGTAGCTATAAGAGATGTCTTACCCTCAACAAAGGAAGCAATATAACCATCGAAGACAGCATCATTTACACTGATGAAACCGCAGAAAACAATTGTGTGCTTTCTATCATGACCTATGAAGCTCCGGCTGTTGAATCGAATACTATATCCGTAGGAACGCTTGGCAAAATTGTCATTAACAGCAACTATTGCGACGTTTCATACGAGGAAATCCCTATAGAGGATGCACGTCTAAAAACTGCATGGGAGCATAGTATATACAGAATTCTTATTACCACCCACGAACCTTCTATTAAACTAAGCATTGAATAACCCAAGAACTCAAAGGTGCCCTGTTGCTTCTTTCATATGGACTCTTTACCGGACAATCCGACAAAGAGTACATATGAAAGAAGCAACAGGGCACTTAAGTCTGTAATGATTTTCTCAATATGTAATATATAATATATTAATTATTCCAAACTTTTCCTCACTTTTTACATTACATACATCTTAGAGTATGCCTGAGCGATATTAAGTACATGATCACCGATTCGTTCAAAATCTGTAAGAAGTTCTGAATATAATACGCATGCCTCTTCTGAACATTTGCCTTCACGCATACGGTTAAGATGACTGTCACGATATGATACTGTCATATCATCAATCTTCTGCTCCATAGCGGCAATCTTAGAAAGCCATTCAGTCATATCGTCATCTCGTACCATAACCTTTTCAATAGCCTTCTTAGTAATATCTCTCATCTCTTCAAGCTCTGCCTTAGCGCCATCCGAGAAAACAATTCCTCTGTCCTTGATACTTGAAACATAACCGGCAATATTAAGCGCATGGTCTCCTATTCGCTCTGCATTACCTGTAATAAGGAAATACTGTTCAATATCTGCTACATTCTTTCCGCTGTTGTTATGCACAAGAATCTTGGAGATATATTGTGATATTATGTTATTCATATCATCAATGGTATCTTCTGTCTCCTCAATTTTGTCCATGTAAGACGTATTACCCTCAATTACCGCACTGTAACAACGTTCAACATTTTCACACGCAAGCTTCAACATACGCTCAATTTCCTGTGATAACACATCTGTATGTATAGCTGAATAACCCAGATGAATTCTTCCCTTATCACTAGCTTCAACAAATGACAGAAGCGGACTCTGTTTGGCAATATCCTGCCTCTTTGCTGCATTTCTTTTGGAATCCGGAAGAATAAGTGTTGCAAGCTTCGCAAGGTAGTTTCCAAAAGGAATAAGCAAAATCGTGGTAACTATATTAAACAAGGTATGCATATTAGCAATCTGTGAATCTAACTTACCCGGTGTAATTGAGGCCACAAAATCCGTAATCGGAAATGTTACACAAAGTATTGTAAAAATAACAGTTCCGATAATGTTAAACATCAAATGAATAAGCGTTGTTCTCTTTGCATTACGGTTAGCACCTGCTGATGCAAGTAACGCTGTAACACAAGTACCTATGTTAGTACCGAATAATACGAAAACCGAACTCTTAAATCCAATAAGTCCACTGTTACCTAATGTCTGGAGTATACCAACCGCAGCTGATGATGACTGAATAATGGCCGTAAACACCATACCAACTACTATTCCAAGTACAGGATTACTGAAATTCGTCATAAATGAAACAAACATTTCCGAATCTCTGAGTGGTACCATCGCATCGCCCATCATCTCCATACCGATAAAGAGCACTCCGAAGCCTGCCATAATCTTTGCATAATGATGAAGCTTCGGCATCTTAAAGAATACCAATATGGCAACACCGACAAATGCTATAAGCGGTGCTACCATACCAATATCAAGTGATACAAGCTGTGCTGTAATAGTTGTACCGATATTAGCACCCATGATAATCCAAACCGCCTGATTAAGTGTCATCATACCTGAGTTAACAAAGCCTACAACCATAACTGTTGTTGCTGATGACGACTGAATTACCATCGTAATTCCTGCACCTACGATTACTCCCAGGAAACGATTGGATGTAAGCTTTTCCAAAATACTTTTCATTCTGTTGCCCGCAGCACCCTCAAGGCCATCGCTCATCATCTGCATACCGTACAGAAACAGCGCAAGACCTCCTAACAAACCAATAAAAACCGTAATATCCATATACTCCTCCTAAGTTATTTATCGATTTAATTATATTTAAATAAAAAAAGCTCGTCAATTAGCCGGAGCCATCCTTAACACAGCTTTTACGTTATCTTTACGCTTTCTTAACTATACAAAAACGTCACAAGACACCCTATGGATTATCTTGTGACGTTCTCATTGTAGCATATGCTTTCATTTATATAAAGCAAGCGGCTTGAAGGGTTATTAGGACGCTTCGCGTCGTAAAAAAGCCGGATTTGCGTATTTTCATCTTCAATTAATATAATTGAATATGTATAAGTCGCTCCGTGACTTCTTTAACTCGCCCCAACTCCTTCTCACATTATAATATATTCTTCCAGCCATAAAATGTGCATCGCAACAACATGTGCTATGCCTATCTTATCATCTCCGGAAAACCAACTTTCTTTTTAACCTTTCTAAGAGTCTTATTAGCAACATATGACGCCTTCTCTGCATTAGCTTTGATTATGCCGTCAATATATTCCTTATCTTTAGAAAGCTCATTAAACTTGTCCTGAACCGGTTTTAACATATCTGCGACAGTCTCGCCTACTGCAAGCTTAAAATCGCCGTAGCCTTTACCGTCGAATTCTTTCTCTACCTCAGCCGGAGTCTTACCTGTAACGCTGCTGTAGATATCAATAAGATTCTTAATACCCGGTTTCTCATCTTTATAGAGAATAGTATTATCAGAATCTGTTACTGCTCTCTTAAACTTACGGATAATAGTATCTGTGTCATCCATAAGAAGAATGCTTGCATTAGGATTCTCATCAGACTTTGACATCTTCTTGGTAGGCTCCTGAAGACTCATAATCTTCGCACCTGTCTTGCCAAGGTATGCTTCAGGTATAGTAAATACATCTCCGTAAATATTGTTAAATCTCTCAGCAATATCTCTTGTAATCTCAAGATGCTGCATCTGGTCGATTCCTACAGGAACAACGTCTGCCTGGAACAACAGAATATCAGCTGCCATAAGAACAGGATATGTGTAAAGACCTGCATTAATATTATCTGCATGTTTCGCTGCTTTATCCTTAAACTGTGTCATACGATTTAACTCTCCGACATAAGTAAAACAGTTAAGAATCCAAGCAAGTTCAGCATGTCCTGACACATGTGACTGATAATAAATACAATTTTTGACAGGATCGAGTCCTGCTGCTATATAAAGTGTAAGAAGATTACGTGCTCTCTTTCTAAGCTCCGCCGGATCCTGACGAACTGTAATAGAATGTAAATCTACAACACTATAGAAGCATTCATATTCCTCGCTCATTGTAAGCCAGTTCTTTAATGCTCCAAGGTAATTACCAAGTGTTAATGTTCCGGTCGCCTGCATTCCGCTAAAAAGCATCTTTTTTCCATCTAACATAAAATTATCTCTCCCATAATTCATCTAAATATTGTAATTTTGTATTGTTTTAGTCTATCACTATGAGAAATAAATGTCAAGCAAACCTAGGAATCCTCATACTAATTGGTAACATTTTGGATTAAGCTTCTATAATAACTCTTTCACCTTTTTCCAAGCAAAGTTCTAACAGTCCATCTTTCCATTCAACTATTGCGCCGGACTCATTACGAACACCATCAACACCGATTGTACTAAACATAAAATCGCCAAAAGCTTTAGGAAGTTTTACGCTTATTTTATGCTTGCGTATTGATTCAATTTCTGCCCGGAACTTGTTCTTAGCCTTATTCCAACGCATGGATATATAACCATTGACATATCTGAAGTTTTTGATACTTCCTGCTGCAAGTTCTTCAGGAATAGCAGGTAAAAGCTTTATGAAGTCTTCAGAAGAATATAATACCATCTCCTGTACTGCATTAACATAACCCATTATCGCGTCAAGCTGCACAGGCGCCGGGTCCATGCACAAGGATATGTTCATTCCTCTCCAGTCATTATGAAGCGTGAAGAAATTATTGGTAAGCGATGATTTAGCCATATTATCAAGACATTCCATAGCTTTATCAGCTTCCTCCATACGAGCATATATGGCTGCCATATGTGCCATTGACCAACCCGTCTGGGCATCTATCTTTCTAAGCTCTACCGCTTTCTTAAATGCAGGCATTAATTCATTACCATGAAGATCATTAATCTCATATCCCGGGAATACCGGATATATGTGCGACAAGTGTCTGTGGTCATATCGCTCCTCAAAGCGGTCATCCTGCCATTCTTTGATTGCGCCGTCCTTGGTTGTCTTATACTCAGGAATTGAAGTAAGAATCTTATTCCAGATTGCTATCTTATCCTCGCTCATGCCATGCTCTTTTGCTATCTTACACATGCTTGTAAAGAACTCTTTAACTATAGCCAAATCAATAGTTGAATTGACCGTTGTCGGCATCGGATGTGCCATCTGTATATGTGCGGGCGGCATAAAATTACCCGGAGTATTCTCAGGCGAAACGCTTGGATAGAATTTAATATTGCCATTCGGATAAAATTCTATGAAATCCTCATAAAAATCTGCTACCTCATTCATATATGGCAATATCACTTCCGTGAGATATTTTTCATCACCGGTATGTCTGTAATATCTGTAATAATGCTGTGCAATCCATCCTGCTGCACCTACCCAGTTCATGATAACAGGCACAACCTGATTAGGTCTGTCCACTCCCGGCGTAGTTCCGGCAGTCATATATATACCCTTCATTCCAAACAGCTTCTTTGCATTATCCTTAAAAGTAGGAAGCTTATCATTATAATATTCAAAGAAGGCTTTATTAAACTCTAACAGATTACCTGCAAATGCATGCCAGTATATCATCTCGATGTTTTCATTCGCCATATTGTGAGGCCACATTAGCCTATAATCGCCTGCCCATAAGCCATACATTGAAAACGGAAAACCATTTTCACAAGTGCCGCATATAAAGAGATATCTGCCATACTTCCATAATTTTTCAATCAATTCTATCGATTGTTTTCCTCTGAAAGCCGCTGCCAGAAGCTCTTCATTACTATGATATTTTCCCCGGTATCCCAAAGAAAAATCTGCACTGTTATAATATTTAAAATGTAACTTCTTATGCCTTGTAATGAGATACGAATACAATTTACTCAAGTCTTTGCCTGTACCTGTATAGGCCTCTATGCAGTCAGTAATATATTTTCTTGCATTGTCTATTGCCGCAACTCTGCTTTCTACTGCCTTATTAACAAACACCTTAAGTACCACTATTATCTCACTACTGCCGACAACTCTGACACCCTGCTTTGTTTCCATGGCTTCGCCATCCACAGGAATGATACGCGCCGATACACCATATAAGCCATTGCCATCATCTTTATTGACAGCAGTATAATCTATGTATTGCTCAGATATGTCCTTGCACTTTGAGTCTAATATGTGTTGTCCGTATACTTTAAGCCCATCAGAGCCTTTATTGACATGTGCGTCTATGTTGAATGTAACATCCAAATCCTTATCTGATGATGTGATTCTTTTGATAATCAAATCATCCGTTCTTGACACAAAGAGAGTAGATGTTCTTAAGCTATCTCCATCCTTCCACTCACAACCGACTTCGCCTGAATCCATGTGTACATAACGCACATAATCCGCGAAACCCTTAATCGGTTGAAGCTTAATACTCAAATCAGCAAGTGCAAACGGAGATTCAAGCGTACTCTTATAACCCTTCTTATTTAGCTCATTCACAACCTCCCAGCTTGCTTCCTTAAAGTTCTCCTCATCCATCATTTTGCGCTGACGTCTGAACGCATCACTCACATCCGGAAGCTTATCATTCACGCCGTTATGCCACAGGCTGCTATGCGTTATCATAACAGTCTCTTCTTTAACGCCACCATAGACATTGGCTCCGACTATTCCGTTACCGGTTACCAAGCCCTCTCTCCACAGGTCATGCCACCATGTAGAAGGATAAGTCATAAATAATGTATCCTTATTCATTTTCATTATATGTTCCCCTCCTCATCCAGTTTCGTACCAAAGCTATCGTCTGTCCTAAGAATAATACCATAAGAATCGTAACTATTCCTACTTTACCGCTGAATATAAATCCTATAAGTACCAGGATAGCATCCCAGAGAAATCTTACAAGCTTAAACGGTATCTTAATAAAGCGTTCAGAAAACATCATCGGCAAAGCATCGCACGGAGATGTTCCAAGGTCTGTTGACATATAGAATGCCGCCGCAAATACAAATATGGCTACTGCCACAAGCATTATTGCAATTCTTAGCGGCAATATTTCAATCCACTTAGCAATATCTGTTTTACTCCAGAACCATGAGCAGACATCTATCGTATATCCGACAAGTGTCATGTTGAACAGAGTGCCTAAGCCGATATGCTTTCTCCCCCATATTATGACCGGAATAAAAAGTATTACATTAAGAAGTATCTCCCAGTTGCCAAGACTCCATCCCATACTGTCCGAAATACTTATATTCATATATGTAAAGGAATCCATTCCTTCATCTATTATTCCAAGAACCGACAATGCTATTCCCATGATAAGTACACTTACCAGCGTTATAATTATTTTTTTTAATAATTCTTTTCCTTTGTTTCTCTTTGATGCACTCATTAAGTTCAAATCTCCATTTCAAATTCTATTATCATGGACATGCTTAGCAAGCATGCCCATTGCTTCAACTTACATAATTCTTATATTTCTTGTTGCAGCAAGCAAAGTTGTTCACCTTTTTTCAAACTTACAAGTCTCTTGTTGTCTTTATACCGTATTTCATTTTCCCAGTCACATCTTGTAGCCTTTATGGTAACGGATGTAAGCTGATTCTTATGCCATTCAAGTGAAATCTCAGCCCCACCTACAACACAGAGTCCTTTTACCGAACCATTCTTCCACTTTGAAGGTAATGCAGGTAGTAGAATAACGCATTTTTCACTACTCTGTACAAGCATATTGGCAAATGCTGCCGTTGCGCCAAAGTTACCATCTATCTGGAACGGCGGATGATTATCAAACAGGTTGGTTAATGTAGACTTCTCTAATATTTTCTGTATATTGTTATATGCCTCGTCGCCGTCCCACAGCTTCGCATAATGATTAATAATCCATGCGCGGCTCCAGCCTGTATGCCCGCCACCGTTAGCAAGTCTTCTCTCCAACGTAATTCTTGCAGCCTTTGCAAGCTCCGGTGTCTCATCAACCCTAATCTGCTCTGACGGGAACAAGCCATACAGATGTGAGATATGTCTGTGTCCGGGGTCAGCCTCTTCATAATCCTTATCCCACTCCATAATCTGTCCGTATTTACCTATTCTTGTAGGTGCCAATCGCGCCAAAGTCTCTTTAAGCTTATCATTTAATTCATCATTAATACCAAGTATCTCGGACGCTTTAATACACTGTGTAAACAAGTCCCTAAGAATCTGATTATCCATCGTTACGCCAAGTCCGTTAGCACCCTTTTCGCCATTTGGCGCTATGTATCTATTCTCCGGAGATACAGACGGGCAAGTCTTAAGATATCCGTCATCTTCAATTAAGAAGTCTACAAAGAATAATGCAGCCTTTCGCATAATCGGAAAACTTTCACGAAGGAACTCAACATCCTTGGTAAAAATATAGTGCGTCCATTGGTGTGTACAAAGCCATGCCGCTCCCATAACCCAATATGAACCCGGAATCCAATGATCCTGAACCGCTGTATCGCCCCATATATCCGTATTATGATGCGCTACGAAGCCTCTGCAACCATACATAGTTGCGGCCGTACGTTCGCCGTTAGGAACCATTTTCTTAATAAGCTCGAACAGCGGCAGATGACATTCAGAGAGATTACAAGTCTCTGCCGGCCAATAATTCATTTCCGTATTAATATTAATTGTATATTTGGAATCCCATGAAGGCTTCATCTGCTGATTCCATATACCCTGAAGTGTCGCAGGAAGTGTTCCCGGTCTGCTGCATGCTATAAGCAGATATCGTCCAAACTGAAAATATGTCTGCATCATGGCAATATCCTCTTTGCCCTCTGCGATATTTTTCATTCTGACATCAGTCGGTTCCTTATCCGCCTCCATATATTCCTCATCAGTAACAAGCTTAAGCTCTACTCGGTCCATAAGGCTTCTGTAATCATCTATATGACGCTTCTTAAGCTCATCATAGCTATACGCCATTGCCTTACTTATTGTACTATAATTCCACTCTCCCACATTTTCCGTATGATATGTAGTATTAGCCGTAAAGAATAATGTCACCTCATCCGCATTTTCAACAACAATGTGCTCACCTATTACTTCCAGGCTTCCTCCCACGCATTTTGCCCTAAGACAAAGCTCAAAATCAAAGCCATCTTTGCCAAGATCACCATAGAGGCAGATTCCGTCATCTCCGACCTTCTTAACACCGTCGTAGAAGCGTTCACGAACCAGATGAACATCAAAGCTTATAGTTGCTTGCTTATCAGACGCAAAATGCACTATCATACAATCATCAGGCTGTGACAGGAATACTTCCCTACTCCACTTAACTCCGTTCCAGTTAATAGTAGTCTTAGCACATGCCTCATCAAGATTAAGCTCTCTTATATATCCATCCGTCTCTCTGCCTTTCGCCTGTCCAACCATAGAATCAGGTACGGCAAAATTAAACATCATATTGCCGAGCGATTGATACGGATGTGCGCTATTCGGAGTGCCGGACAATGCATATTTCATAAGTCGTTCGGCTTTGTATACTTCTCCGTTCTTAAGAAGTTCCCTTATCCTCGGAAGGTTAGCAAGGGCATCCGGATTATTACGGTCCACTTTGCCTCCGTACCACATACTCTCTTCATTTAACTGTATTTCTTCCGTCCATACTTTGCCGTATATCATAGCTCCCATACGACCATTGCCAAGAGGAAGTGCTTCCTCCCATCTTGCTGCCGGTTGTTCATACCATAATCTCATACTAATCCTCCTCTTTTCCTTCGACAATATATGTCCATGCATTCTATATTCTCATCATAAGCTACTTACAGCGCTATATTTTACATCCGACTAATTAATAGTCACTTTAAACACAATAGGTGTTCCTATATTATGCTCATTCTTAACATTAATAATAAGAGCTTCTTCCGTCATCTCCCATGCAAGTTCTCCGTCATAACCCAACAGCTTAACATCCTGTATAATTCCGCTAAACTGCGATACGGTTGAGCCCTTTTTATGTGCAAGCGACTTAATAACATACTTACCTTCTTCGTTGCCTTTAAGAACTGTCGCATAGACATATCCGTTCTTGGTCGTAAATCTTATATCCTCAGAGGTAAAGTTCTTCTTTATTCGGTCTGTGAACTGTCCTTCCTCTATCTTAGCACTGCCTTCGCCATAGGTTCTCCATACATCTGTATCGTAGATGGCTTCGCCGTTTACCTTAAGCCACTCACCTATCTCACGAAGTATCTGCTTATCACCATCCGGAATTATTCCATCAGCTCTTGGTCCGACATTAAGCAGCAAACGACCGTTTTTACTTACGATATCAACGAGGTCACAGATGATATCCTCTGATTTTTTATATCTGTTATTCTCTGTATAGCCCCATGAATTAAGCGCAGCAGCTGTATCTGTCTGCCATATAAAAGGCTTAATCTCGGAGAACTGTCCTCTCTCAACATCCGGCACTGCACTTCCGAACACAAATGCATCATGCTTATAATTAATTACTACACCTTCGCCCCATTCATAGGCTCTGTTATAGTAATACGCTGCTAGCTTTCTAAGGTATGGTTTCACCGCACTATGCTGTATCCACCAGTCAAAATATAATATTTTCGGACGATATTTATCTATGAGTTCACAAGTTCTTACCAGCCAATCCTCAAGGTATTCTTCAGTAGGAACAGGCTCAGAGAAAACATCCATGTGGTCAGCCTCTTTCATAGCCGGCCAGTAAAAGTCTCCTCTCTCCATTGGCTCTTTTACATCACTTTCGAATTCCTTGCCATGTCCCATAAAGAACCAGTGCTCCACTCTGTGTGTAGACGCTCCTGTTACCATTCCATTTTCACCAAATGCCGCTTCAAGCTCACCAAGCACGTCTCTCTTAGGGCCTTTTTCATAGGCATTCCACTCAGACATTTCACTCTTATACATCTGGAAACCATCGTGGTGTTCTGCTACCGGAACTACATACTGCGCACCTGCCTCTTTAAAAAGGTCGCTCCATTCCTTTGCATCGAAATGTTCCGCCTTAAACATCGGTATAAAATCCTTATATCCGAACTTGTCATGTGGTCCGTATGTCTCTATGTGATGATTATATTCTTTGGAGTCCTTAATATACATATTACGAGAATACCATTCACTCCCAAAAGCAGGTACACTATACACGCCCCAATGTATAAAAATTCCAAACTTCACCTTTCTGTACCATTCAGGCACATTATATTTAGACAAGGATTCCCATGTATCCTTAAACGGTCCCTTCGCTATTACCTTCTCAATTTCCTCTAAATATGGTTTCATATCGTACATAACAGTTGTAACCCTCCTTGTTATACTCATAGTTAACATTTGCGAAACATTTAATTCCTAAGTGCTTTGCTGGCAAGGTATTGTGCGCGCAACAAACAAACCTAATATACTATATTATAACTCGTGAATATATTTATTTAAGAGATATTTCTGTCTTTTCTTCCTAAAACATGTCGTATTTTTATAGATTATGTGATATGATATTATAAATATCTGCAAAGGAGCCTTCACATGAAAACTTCCTATGAGAATCTCGGATTAACACTGACTGTCGATAATATAACCATAGATATCCTCAACCTGATATCAGAGCGTTTTACTCAGACCATCCCTTCACATAGTCACGGTAATAACTGTTGGGAGATACACTATATTCCATACGGATATGGCAAGCTTATCTCGAATGGTAAATCATACGACATCACGCCCAACACACTGTTTGTCACAGGTCCCCACGTTGAGCATGCACAGTTTCCTGATGCCGATAATCCCATGGTCGAGTACTGCATATATCTTCGTATGCCCAAGCTTCCTTCTCAGAAGAAGCTCTCTCCGATTATTCATGCCTTCTTAAACAAAGACTTCTGGTTTGGAGAGGATTCCCATGATATAAACAGCACAATGAAGCAGGTATTCAACGAGCTTGAACATAAATATATAGGTTATATAACACACGCGGAGCTCCTGCTGTCAACTATACTAATCAAACTTGTCCGTAATTACGAGCAAGTCCTGATTTCTAATGAAAATATTAATGTTATCGGCGTTACTGATAACAAATCCAGAATAATAGAGGAGTATTTCTTATATGAATACGATTCGCTTTCACTTACCACTCTCTCAGAAAGATTAAGCTTAAGTCCAAGACAGACCGAACGACTTCTTAAAGAATACTATAACAAATCTTTCCAAGAAAAAAAGGCAGAAGCAAAAATGTCTGCCGCTGCCATATTGTTAGGGGATAAAACCAAAAGCATATCTACCATATCAGAAATACTTGGTTATTCTTCACCCGAACATTTTTCCACCTCGTTTCGCAAATATTATGGTGTCTCTCCCAGAAAGTTTAGAGACGCCCCTGACATCCACTGACAATAAAAGTATTATAGCCGGCCTCTCTTAATCTTCTTTCCATCCTGATTGCGTTATCGAGGATTTCATATGCACCTACCTGAACCTTATATAGCTCATCTTCACGTATGATAAATGCCGGAAGATTCTGTGCAAGAAGGTTATCAAGTGTTGCCGCTGCATTATTATAATTAATATATGCCGCTACCTGGATTCTGAATAATGGCATGCATGGTCTGCCGGGTGGAAATGGCAAATCATACACCATTGCGCTTGTCGATGCTACATTAACACTGTTTAATATTCCGTCAGCTATCGCCTGTGCTATTTGTTCAAATTCAGCATCAAACTTAGCATTGTCTGCTTCATTATCTATGAATCCTGCCTCTACAAGAACAGCCGGCATTCTAGTCCTTCTAAGTACAACCAAATTAGGTCTCTCAATAACACCTCTGTCCGTAAAACCAAGTTCCGCAAGCTCTGCATTAATGCTACTCGCAATATTTGCCGCTTCTCCTTGATTACTGAACACTAACGTTTCAATACCTGTTCCGGTATTAGGTGTCGGCAAAGCATTTCTATGGAATGAGATAAAATAATCTGCATCAGCATTATTACCCATCATTGCTTTCTCAAAAGGAGTGTTATATACATCTGTCGTTCTTGTATATACGATATCTGCTCCGTTGTTCTCTAATATCTCTCCTACCCTGAGTGCTAATCTCAGATTATCATCTTTTTCTCTTCGTCCTTCGTACACTGCTCCCGAGTCACTACCACCATGCCCCGGATCAATAACGATTCTTGCCATAGTTCATTCCTCTATATCTTTTTGTTTATTATATGCACTTAAGATGTTTTTGTTAAAATATGTACATGATGTCAGGGTCAAAAGGTCAAAGAAACATTAATACTTATATGATAAGACTTTTACCTTGGACCCTGATATCAGCAGTCAGGACAATAATATTAAATATTAGCGTCTGCTACGTGCGTTGTTCGCATCCTGATTAATCTCATTTCCAATATCGTTTCCGATATCCTCAGCGCCATCTATTACATCCTCACCCATATCACCGATATCGTCAATAAGACCACCATCTGTTGTAGGATTGGTTGTAGTATTTGCTGTGGTATTCGCCGTAGTGTTTCTTTCTGTAGTATCTCTTTCTGTCGTCTGAGTCTCTGAAGTTGTATCAGATGTCTCATCCTCCATAGGAGTTCCGCAGCCGCAGCCTGCTAAAAGACCAATAGCCAATACTGCTGACACAACAAGTACAAGCGTTTTGATTTTTTTCATATCAGTATTCTCCTTTACATAATAAAAATGGCAAAGAGCCATGCCCTTTGCCATTAATATGTGCATATTAAAATTTTTTATTCATTTGAGTATGGTATATTCGCTACAAATGCTGTAATTGTCTCCTGCAAGCTCTTAAAATCTCTCGCATTAATAAGGTACGAAACCTGTCCGTTAACAGCAACTGTATAATAGCTTACGGAATATTCATAGAATGTAACCTCATACACAGGCATAATCTCTGTATTACGATTAAATGTAATCTTTAATACTTCTTCACCTGTTGCATCTTCCTTCGCTACATAACCTTTCTCCGCATATATACCGATTAAATCTGCATAGAAGCTGCCGGCAGCTGCCTTATCAAGGATTTTGCCATTATTATAATGTCTATATACCGGTGCATCATTAGTACCTGTCTTCTGTACTGTAGCCTCATAAGACAAATCTTTAGACTTAATTGAGTAGCTCTCTATCGTATCGATGTTGATAACACTTATATATTTCTGCAGAAGATCCTCTTCCTCATATACAAGCAGGGCATCTATATTCTTCGCCAACATTCTGTATACGCCGCTTCTTCCGTCAGGCTTTACGTAATAGTATTCACCGTCTTCCGTTTTATTACCAAGCCAAATCTTTTCTTCATACTCTATATTAGTATCATCAGCATCAGCGAAGCGATAATAGAGATAGCCCTTTTCCTTACCGTCAGCAAGTCCGTAAGTTTCAAGCTGTTCTGCTGTAGCCTTGTAAATATCACAAATGTCTAAACCAAGTACGGTAAACCACGTCTGAAGTGCCTCAAGATTAGTTGTGTCAATCGCAGTCTCGTGTTCGAAAAGGTCAAGCATAAACCAAGCTCTAACACCTGACACATCATGCACACTACCTTCATCAAATCGCTTTATGTGCCATTTCTGATCACCATAGCCGATCGCCATCTCCTGAAGCTGTGGGGTTTCTGTCGGAATTCTAATATCCTCGTACATTCTAATATCTTCGAAACCGAAATTATAGTATCCCGGGAAGGCCTTAGTAACAGTATATACACCTTCAAGCCCTTCTCTCATGAAATAATATTCTTCAGTAACCAGATTCTTATCCCCAATGTTAAAGGTAACTGTTTTATCATCATTATATGTCAATGTAACAGTATATGCCGGATTATCAAGGCCAAAGAGTGCAAGGTTATTCTCCCCGTCTTCTACTTTAGTAATTCCAAACAATGATGAGCCATATATTGCCATACGATTAAGAATCTCAGGATTAAGGTAAGCCGTTAAGTCTCTGTCAGAAACCCAGGTTCCTTCTTCATTCTTAAAGTATATCTCATCACCATACTCGTTAATGAGTCTTATCTTTACAACATTCTCATAGTTCTCTTCTATAAGAGGTATCGTTGGTTTAGCTGCTTCCGTAGTATCGGTCGAAGTAGTTTCTCCCGTAGTATTGTCGTTGGAAGGAATAGCCTTAACAATAAAGTACCCCGCCACAAGTGCGCATACAACTATTGCCATAAGTAACAAAAACTTCTTGTTCTTCATTATTTTCTTCTCCTTACAAACCATACTGTGAATCCTGTTCCGACAAATGCTACCGGAATAACAACTACAAGGATTATCATCCATTTGTAAATATCTGCCTGTGACATTTCAAAAAGCTGGATTGTAGTAGGTTTTGCCTGAATTGTGATATTAGCATCAATATCAGTCATCCAGTTAATTGTATTGATAAGCATAGCATAGTTTCCACCGGCAACATCCTGATCCGCAGAATCACTTATAAGCCATGTACTTCCGTATACAGCAAGCTTGGTTTTCACTCCGTCATGAGACTCTTCAAGCGCCACACCAAGTGCCACAGGTCCCGGAATATCTCCATCCTGCATAACAAAGGTTGCATTGTCATTCATCTTTACAAATGAATTATCTGAAGTTAAAAGTAATTCTGTAACATTAACACTGCTTCTCTTATCATCTCTTATCTCGATACCCTGTGAAATAGGTAAAAGTACTGATGTACCCTTTGCGATAAGTGAATTAGTTATCGCATGTGATTTCTTAATTGGTCTTGGATAGATGCTCTGCTGGAAATAATACTTAGAATTATTCTCTACAACGTAGCTGCCTGTTAATTCCAAACCATAATACTCAAGCAATGTATTAATGTTAGGATGCTCTGCTGTTATGGCACCTGAAACGAATATAAGTGCACCACCCTTTTCAAGGTAATCAATAATCAATTCTACCTCTGTAGCAGTAAAATCATTGGCCATAGGGCAGATAAAGAGAACATCACAATCCTCCGGAACACCATTGTTATCAAGAACATTCACGCTGTCAAACTTAACGCTTGCTTTAGTAATCATTCCCTCGAACTTAGAGCTCACAAGCTCTTCTCCATGTCCTTTTGTAAAATATACAACAGGAACATCATCCGTCAATACATAGTTAATTGCACTTGTTACAAGACCTTCACCATCAAAAGCATAGTCATAAGTGTAAGTATCATAATTAAGTACTGTAGTTGACATAGCCTCATAATCAACGATAGCATTTCTTACACCACTATCTACAATAACACTGTTCGCAGATAAAATATCTTCTGTATACTTAGCTACGAAATCCGGATGAAGAATCGGGTCAACCTGCTCGAATTTAACATGCTTGGATGAAGCTGCATATTTATCAAGCATCTCATAAAGATTAGCATCCTCTGAACCCTGTGCGGCTACAAGGTAAAGACTTACATCTTTATCAATTGTCGCAAGGAATTCCTTGGTTGTATCGGTAAGTGTATATAATTTTGAACTTGAAAAATCGTGTTTAGTAATATTAGCCGGCAATTCTCTTACAAGCATATTAATCAATACTATAATTGCCAATACGGCGAATATCATACCAACACTATAAGTACCCTTTTTAAAGGCTTTATTTTTAAATTTATTATTCGAACTCATCTTGGCACCTCCTAGTTCCATCTCTTCTTCTGTATCGACTGTACAGTAATGAAGATAAAGAAGGCGATAACAGATACATAATATACTACCTCTGTTAAATCAAGCATACCCATAGTCATGAGATTATTAGCTGATGAAACCAAGCTAAAGCTTGAAATTACAGTAATCAAAACACCTTCAAAAATTGACTTCTTAACGATGAACAGAATCACCATCGCCACACCTATTACGCCAAACGCTATACCTGCTGCCATGGCATTACGCGTAAGAAGATAATATATACTACACATTACTGCCAATAAAACAAATAAGCCGATAAGTGATGTGAGAGGTGTAGCAGATACAAGTTCTGCTATATCTTCACTAAGATATGAAACGAATAACGCTGCAAATGATAATACGGCAGCAATAATCTGGCTCTCTGTAATAGATGATATAAATAAACCAACTGCTATAAATGAAGCTCCCACGATAAAGTAAGCAAATACTGCAAGATATGAAGATTCCATATGAACCTCACCATACTGTGCAAGTATAAGCGGATAAAATGCTACTACTATAACAGGTACAAGGAATACTGTAAGCATAGCAAGATACTTGCCTACAACTATCGCGCCTACCGAAACTGGTGCTGTCAAAAGAAGCTGGTCTGTCTTATTACGTCTCTCCTCTGACATAATACGCATGGTAAGAAGCGGCATCAAAATAATAAATATGAATA
>JAFTJD010000045.1 GCA_017456585.1 Lachnospiraceae bacterium | reverse complement strand
GTGCGATAAGATTATTCGTGGGAACCAACTGTACAGATATGCACCTTGTTCGAGTTTAGCGAGAGGGGCGTGTAATCAAAAATCGAAGCGGCAAAGTCTATAGTTCCCCTTATGGTCGTAGAAGTTGCGAGACACATCATGTAATAAGCATCAACGGTTGTTTAAGGTAACCACATAGGCGTGTTCAATGAAGCATGGCAAAGCAAATTTCCCCAAGGTCGTAGAAGTTGCGAGCAACATCAAATGATAAGCTCCGAAGTTTGATTCAAACAACCTACGGAGGCGTGTTCATCGAAGCGTTGCAAAGTCAGGTTCTACTAAGGTAGCTAGTTGTCTGCGGTCAAATATACAAGCCGCCGGGCGAAGATGTCGAAACAACAACGAGGGCGGTTACGCAAATGATGTAATATAGGAGGAAAGATTAATGGATAATTGTATTTTTTGTAAGCTTGCAAACGGAGAATTTCCGTCACACACATTATATGAGGATGAGGATTTCAGAGTAATTCTTGATATTGAGCCTGCGACGAAAGGACATGCTCTCATTCTTCCGAAGAAGCATTATGCTAATATTTTTGAACTTCCGTGTGAGTATGCACAGAAGGTATTTAATGTGGCTAAGAATATGTCTGCTTCTATGAAGGAAGCATTGGATTTCGATGGTTTTAATGTGTTACAGAACAATGGTGAAGCTGCCGGACAGACAGTATTTCATTTTCATATGCACTTGATTCCGAGATATAAGGATGACAATGCAGGTCTTGAAATGCCGGGAAAGAAGGCTGCTGAGTATGACCTTACTGAAGTAGCAGATGTAATTCGTGCGAAAGTAAAATAGTATTTTCGGTGAGATTTTTGTAATTGTAGAGATACAAGGTTAGGGAATAGAACATGGAGCATTGCAATGCAGATTATATCGGAATGAGATGATATATCTGTGCTGCAATGCTCCATATTTATTTGATGTATAAAACGAGGTCTATTTATTTGCGGATAGAGATGAGAGGAGTTCTACAATAGTAGTGACTGCGTCGTTTTGGGAACTCTTTTCCATGGCTGAGATATATGAACTACGTGATGTATAAAGCTCGGTTATTGTCTTGCTAAGAAGTTCATCGGTGAGAGTTTCTTCATTGAGAACCTTACTAAAACCCTGCTTCTCGAAGGAGGCAGCATTAAGTATCTGGTCACCGCGGCTCTGTGAAGCAGGAAGCGGGATTAACAGATTCGGCTTTCTTAAAGCAAGAAGCTCGCAGATGGTGTTGGCGCCGGCACGTGAGATTATAACATCAGCAGCAGCGAACATATCCTTTAACTCATCTTTTATATATTCGTACTGAACATATCCTTTGACGTCATTAAGAGAGTTGTCGACATTATTCTTACCGCAAAGGTGGATTATGTCGAAATTCTCAAGGAGAGTTGACAGGATATTTCTGATTGCACGATTTATGGCAACTGAACCAAGACTTCCTCCTGTAATGAGAAGAATCGGCTTGGCACCGGAAAGTCCTGTGAATTTAAGGCATGCCTCTTTGCTTCCGCTAAATAATTCATTTCTTATAGGCTGACCTGTAAGCACACCCTTGTCTTTGGGCAGATGTCCGAAGGTTTCCGGGAAGTTACAGCATACCTTGGTTGCATAAGGATTGCAGATTCTGTTAGCAAGTCCCGGGGTCATGTCGGACTCGTGGATTACTACAGGAACTTTATATTTATGCGCTGCTATTACCACAGGAACAGTAACGAAGCCGCCTTTTGAAAATACCACGTCCGGTTTAAGGCTCTTAATGAGACGTTTGGCCTCGCCATAACCCTTGATTACTCGGAACGGATCTGTGAAATTCTTTAAATCAAAATAGCGGCGGAGTTTGCCCGAAGATATTCCGTGATAGGTAAGACCGGCTTCCTCGGCCAGCTTCTTTTCAATTCCGTCATAGGAACCAACATATGACACATCGAAGCCCTGCTTCTTGAGCAAGGGAAGAAGTGCGAGATTTGGTGTTACATGTCCGGCGGTACCGCCGCCTGTTAACAAAATTTTCTTCATAATATTATTATCTCCTAAAAGAATGTTGTAGAATTATGTCAACTAATAATGGTAGTCAACCTCTTTTCAATCACAAGTTTATTTTATATAATATTTTTGAATTTGAAAAGGGGGAGGATGAAAATCTTGGTAGAAATTATATGCAATAATTATCTTTTGTATGTTTTAATGGGATTATTTATTTTGGGGGTGCTTAGCAGGTTGTCGCTTGTGCTGATATTCGGCAACATCAAAAACGATACATATAATAAGGGGACTCCGCACAACAGGTTATTGAAACAAATTAAGCTTAAGGCGGAAAGCTACGGCCAGTTGGATATAAGCATTACTAATATGCAGACCTTTGTTAAACGTAGTATGTGCGAGTACAGAGTTGGTGGCTTAGGGCTGTATTTTTTGGAGAAAATGCTTGGACAGATGATTTTCTATATTGTAGTCGTAGGTGGACTTTCTGTATGGCACGCTTATGCTGCTGATTTGGATAGAGGTATTATTACATTGTATGCAATGAGCACAGTCTTATTTGTTGTTTTATTATATAATGTTTCAAAAGTTGCGGATGCCAAATATCTTAGAGAAAATACAGAGCTTTATGTGATGGATTATCTTGATAAGCTCCTAAGAGGACATGAGTTGGTTGAATGCGAGGAAGCGGAAACGATGACGGCCGTTGATGGTATCGACAATATAGTAGCGTTTGCTACAACACATGCCTCGGACCGTTCTTCGTTACCCGGAAGAATGGAGACGGCAAAGGGATTATCAACAGAAAAAGACGGCAGAAAACCGGAGGATATCATAAGTGAGGAGATAATTAGAAATCTTCAGATGTCAGATGGTCAGGAAAATAAAATAATAGAAGAAGTTCTTAGTGAATTATTCTGTTAGAATAGTGTTATATAGAACAAAGAGTTCCGCTTGCGGAACTCTCGCGCCGAGCGCGGTCGCTTGCGACAAACTTCCTCTTCGCGCGAGTGCGCATCCACGCGGAGCGTTTTTTATGTTATAGGACGCATTTTCCTATAACATAAATATAATCCCTGTCACAGCATATGCTATGACAGGGATTAGTACTGTCTAGGTATAATTAGGAAGAATCTCTTCCTCAAGGAAAGTCTTGAATTGACGCAACAATACAGGATTAAACTGAGTGCCTGCACGATCAATAAGTCTTTCGTAAGAAGCCTGTAAGGTTAAACCTGAACCCATAGGCTTCGGAGCACACCAGTATGTAAATGTACTAACAAGCGAAAGAATGTGTGCTGTGTATAAAATCTCATCGCCCTTAAGGTGATATGGATATCCGGTGCCATCGTAAGATTCGTGATGGTGCAAAATGATATTGGCAACAGGAAAACTCTGGTCATAAAGCTTAGCGATACGATAGCCTATCTCGCAATGCTTGGTAAGAGTGTTCAAATCTTCTTTGGTACGCTTAGTTCCCTTCTGAATAATATCGTGAGGAAGTGCAATGAAGCCGATATCGTTAATTCTCGCAGCAAGACAAAGATTGGAAGTTGTCTGTGGATCGAGCTTAAGATAATTGGCAAATTTCTCTATATAATCTACAAGACGTTCCTGATTCTCCTTATCAAGAAGACCTCGTTTATAAAGGAGCTCCATGACATCTGTGAAAATGTTCTGCTTAGATTTGACGATGGTCTTATTACGATACATAAGCTCTTCAGCTTCCTGAAGAGTAGTGAAAAGACCAATCTCGCCATAATTGGTCTTCACTCCGAGAGAAATGGATGGAGGAAGATAATTGCCATCGTAATCAACGCACGCATTCTTAATAAGTTCACAATAATGCTGACCTTCTTCGGCATCAACGCCCGGTAGGATTACATTAAATTCATCACCGCCGCAACGACCTATAACATATGTGTCCTTGCCGCAACGCTTCATAATATCCGTAATGGTAATAAGCAATTCATCACCGGCAGAATGTCCGAAGATATCATTAGTAAGCTTAAGGTTGTCCGCATCACCGGCTACAATGGTAACAGGATATTCGGGAGATGGAGTAAGTGTCTTGAGATATTCCGAAAAATATGTACGTGTATATACTCCTGTCAATGCATCAAAAGAGTTGTCATCAGACAGATGAGCAAGTTCGTTCTGCATAGAATGAATGAGAGAAAAAGTCTCGTCAAGAGTCTTACGTACAGCTTCCTTATCGATACCAAATAAAGTATCAATAACACCATTCCATGAAGTTCTTAAATTGGCAAATTCTTTTTCGAAAGGTTTGTTTAAGTTATTATTCGTCAATTGTGAACCCCCCCTCAAGCAATTATAATTCTATTATACACTAAATAGTAAAAAAATCAAACATCTTTGGTCAAAATACGTACTTTTTAGCTAGAAAAGATACATGCCGATAAAATGTAACGCCAATAAGGTTACAGGATACGATAAATAAAAGACATAAGTAAGCTTTGGACCACGTTTGCCGTTATAAAGTGCGATAAACACGAAGGCAATTAAACCGAGAAGATATCCCTCAAAAGTTCCTCCGATTAATGTGAGAAGAGGACCAAAAAGATTAAAGTATAGCTTCTTGTTACGTGTTCCGTACATAAGGACAATCAGGAATACACCATAACCAAGCGTTCCGAATTGTGCATTTATAAAATTACAAAGAATGGCACCGATGGCAACAAAAAGACTTTGCTGCATAAGCTGGCCTTTGTATTTGTCAACAAAGAAAATAACTACAAGTCCGATAAGCAGTGTGAATAACGGGTTCTGGCTGCTCATGTCAAGTAACGGATATCCGCTTGCAAGATCCCAGATAAATTCCGTTACGACCGCACATGCAGCAAGGCGGATAATATACATCTTTATGTTAGAAGTATTAAGAAAACCTTGCACTATAAAGAAACAAAATAAGGGGAAAGCAACTGAACCTACAAGTCTTAAAATCAAATCGGCAAGATATATAGGCTCGGCACCGCCGGTTGAACCGTTCGCTGTTAAGGTCGTAAGATCAATAATGTGCGTTTCAATGATAAAAGCACAGATTAAATCACAAAGCATTATAAGAAATGCAATAATCTTGAGTGTAAACAGGTTAATTCCGAAACTTTTTTTCTCGACAGGCGTCGTAGATTCTGATAATATATAATCCATAGGGCTAATCCTTTCATTGTGTGCATTAATAGGCATTTGTAATATAGTTTCGCAAATGCTTATGTGTATTAAGTATACTAAGTATAGCACAATAGATTTTAAAAATCCAGTAAATAAGGGTGTTTTATATATCAGTAGTATTCTGTGAAAAATCATTGTAAATGGTATCAAAAAAGTATAGAATTAGTGGAGGTAAATATGGACTATCAGGTTGGCGATATAGTAAAATTAAAAAAGCAACATCCATGTGGCAGCGCAGAGTGGGAGATACTTCGTGTGGGAATGGATTTCCGTTTGAAATGCATGGGTTGCGGACATCAGATTATGGTTGAAAGAAAGCTGGTGGTCAAGAATACCAGAGGTCTTCGTAAGAAGGAAGAACCGACCCAATAAAAAATTATTGCTAAAGGTTGTGATGTAGAATGAACAAAGCAGAGTACAGGCAGTGGTTGTTTGATTTGTTAATGCCGCTTAAAGACAGGTACAGCGGAGGTCGTGCGCATCTTGTCTTGGGTGCCAATACGGCCGGATACGGAAATTACATAGCCGGTATGGAGGGCTTCTCCAGAGTGTTGTGGGGCTTGGTTCCTTTTTGGCATGGCGGAGGAGTGGATGATGATTTCGCAGAAATCTACAGAATAGGTTTGATAAGTGGAACAGACCCACATTCTGCAGAATATTGGGGCGATCTGGGGCATCGTGATCAGAGAATGGTTGAGATGGCGGCCATAAGCTACGGAATACTTCTTACACCGGAATACCTGTGGGAACCGCTTGATGATAGAGCGAAGCAGAATCTTGTTAATTGGATGTCGCAGGTTAATATGTATGATATGCCGGAGAATAACTGGCAGTTCTTCGCAGTGCTGGTTAATCTTGCGTTAAAAAGTGTCGGGGCCGCTTATGATGAAGGGCGTATTCAGAAGTCAATAGATTATTATGAGAGCTTCTATCTGGGTAACGGCTGGTATGCGGATGGAAAGCGTCCGCAGAAGGATTATTATGTATCCTTTGCCATTCATTTCTACTGCTTATTGTATTCAAGATTTGAGGCGGACGGAGACGAGGCAACAAAGGAAAGATGCGAGATTTACAGACAAAGAGCGAAGGAGTTCGCGAAGGATTTTGTCTATTGGTTTGATGATAAAGGAAGAGGCCTGCCGTTTGGAAGGTCTTTGACATACAGATTTGCACAGGTGGCATTTTTTAGTGCAGCATTGCTTGCAGGAGTAGATGTGTTACCGTTAGAAGTTGTGAAAGGTATCATAGAGCGTAATCTAAGATATTGGATTAAGCAACCGATATATGATAATGCGGGAGTACTTACGATAGGTGTTGCATATCCGAATTCTATCATGTCGGAGAATTATAATGCTCCGGGCTCGCCATACTGGGCGCTTAAGAGCTTTGCTTTTCTGGCACTCGAGGATTCGCATCCGTTCTGGAGCTGCGAGGCGGCAGATATGCCTAAGCTTTCCGAGACACATCTTATTAAAGAAGCTGACATGCTTATGCTTCGAAGAGAGAATGAGGTGGTGGCACTTACCTCGGGACAGTTTTCTAAGGTGTGGCATACACATACCTTTGAAAAATATGCCAAGTTTGCATATTCTACGGAGTTTGGCTTCAGTGTGCCGCGTTCATATCTTAATATGGCGGAGGCTGCGCCTGACAGTATGCTTGCCTTCGAGGTAGATGGTCGAATCTATGTAAGAGGTCAGTGCGAGGAATACGAGGTTTCACATGATAAGATATATTCAAAGTGGAGCCCGTGCAAAGGAATAGTTGTTGAGACTACGCTCATTCCTACAGAAGTCGGATACGAGAGACGACATGTCATTGAGAGCAAGATAGAATGTAAGGCGTATGAATGTGGCTTCTCATATCCATATAAGCCATATGGTGAGGATAAGACCATTACAGAAATTTCCGGAGCGTATGCAAAAGCATCAGACAGCAATGGTTTTGGCAGCATCAAAGCAGATGTAGGAGAGGGAATGGTTATAGTAACCGCTGCGGGAACGAATGTATTATTCCCATTAGCATGTATACCTACTGTTCAAGTGGATATTCCACGGGGGAGAAGCGCAATTAACTCAGAGATTATTGCACATATGTAAGTTAATCAGTTTAGCTAATAATAATATAGATTGGAGAAAATGTGACTATGAATTATAACGGCAGAATGGATCAGGAAACATTAAAGTGGGTAGAAACGAAATGGCAGCAATTACAGAGTAAATTAGCTGTTGAAGTTAAGAGAATGGGAGAGAAGATTCCTTACATACCTGTTGACGGAAGATATGTTGATATGGGAGAAAAGAATATTTTCTGGTGGACAAACGGTTTCTATGGCGGAATTCTCTGGCAGATGTACCATGCGACTAAGGACGAGATGTATAAGGAGGCAGCTATTAATCTTAGCAAGCGCCTTGACGAAACCTTGGAGTTTCCGAATAAGTTAGACCATGATGTAGGATTTATGTGGCTTCATACAGCGGTTGCTAATTACAGAGAAACAGGTGACACTGTTGCAAGAGAGACAGGCCTTCGTGCAGCAAGAATTCTTGCGGACAGATATAACCCTATCGGTAAATTTATTAAAGCATGGAATGGTAACAGAGATGGTTGGGTAATCATTGACTGTCTTATGAATCTTCCGCTTCTTTACTGGGCTACCAAGGAAACAGGAGATGACGAATATAGACAGATAGCGATTGGTCATACGGAGACAGCATGTAAGAATATCTTAAGAAAAGATGGTTCAACCAACCATATAGTTGTATTTGATGTAAATACAGGTGAGATGCTTGATAACCCGGGTGGACAGGGATATGCAAGCGGTTCTTCATGGTCAAGAGGACAGTCTTGGGCTGTATATGGCATGAGTCTCGCATACAGACATACAGGAAATGAAGAGTATCTTAACAGAGCTAAGCTTGCAGCTAACTATTTTATCGCTAATACAGCTGTGACAGATTTTGTTCCGGTAATTGATTTCAGAGCACCAAAGGAGCCGTATTATATCGATTCTACAGCAGGAATGATCGCAGCATGTGGTCTTCTTGAGCTTGTTAATTATGTAGAAGAAGGCGAAAAGAATTTCTACTTTGATGCAGCGATTAAACTCATCAAAGCAGTAGAAGCAAGATGTGCTAACTGGAATGAGGATGAGGACGGAATCATAGGATATGGTTCTGCATGCTACGAGAGGTCAGAGGACAGAGAGGTACCGATTATTTACGGAGATTACTATTTCCTTGAAGCGATATTACGACTTCTTGATAAAGATATCTTTTTGTGGTAAGGAGGAATTCGCATGATAAAGCTTGCTATAGGAATGTTGTTTATTCTTGTTAATTTTTCTCCGATTGAGATAGGCGATTTTAGCCTTAATATTCTCCCGGAGTTCGTAGGATATCTTTTTGTGCTTTCGGCAGTAGATAAATTAAGCAAGAAATCAACATATTTTAAGGGTATGAGCGGAGTTTTGTATCTGCTTACCATATATAAGATAGCGGATTATTTTGTTCTGATGCTTGGATGGAACAAGAATATGCTTGCAACCATATTCTTCTATCTCGGTATAGTGGCGACTATTGTAAGCCTTATCGTTCAGTTCAGAATATGCTGCGGTATAGATGAGATTGCATATGATGATGACGTACGTGTCGGTACATCTAAGATTTTCCTGTTCTTTAGAATACATGTGGTGCTTACTATATTCAGTTATATCGATAATATTTATTATATTTTTGATGACTACAGAAATAGCCAGCAGATTATACCGGGAATCAGCAGACCGATATTTAAACTGCTTAACGGTCTGCCGGATACGATTACCAATGCCATGAATTCTGTAGGTGGTTTTGCGATAGTTTTGAGTATTATAGTAAATATATTGCTTGTAATATTCCTGTTTGACGTATGTACAGGCTATGACAAGATAATGGCAGAGCGTTCAGGCAGAACGGATGAGGATAAATATCGCGAATTCGAGGACGACTGGAAGAACAATAAGGTTAAATAAATACAAATTAGAAATGCTACGATGTTATCTTTCGATATCACCGTAGCATTTTTGATGTTTGGCAGATTTAATTATTTTACGATATATTACAGCTTGAAGCCTTTAAGAAGTGCACCGAGTCCCGTTCCGATTTCTTCGGTTTCGATTGGCTCATAATCAGGCTCTGCGTCCTCGGCAGGAGTATCTGCTACGTCGAGAAGAGCTTTCATACTAAGGCTTAGCTTACCATTTTCGATAGCTATAATCTTTACGGTTATCTTCTGGCCTTCTTTTAAGACTGCAGCAGGAGATTTGATTCTTTTGTCTGTAATCTGTGATACGTGTAAAAGTCCGCTGAGACCATTCTCAAGCTCAATGAATGCACCATAATTCTTAATGGAATCAACAGTACCTTCCAGAACTGTTCCTACGGAAACCTTTGCAAGCTTCTTATTATTCTCGGCTGCAACCTTCATGAGAGCAGACTCTTTTGCAGAGAGAACAAGGCGATTCTCTTCTTTGTTAGCTGTAATAACAGTTACGTCTACAGTTCTTCCGAGCCATTCAGATGTGTCTTCTACAAACGCGGCATCTAATTTGGAAGCAGGGATAAAACCGCGTATACCCTCGAGGTAAGCGATAGCACCCTGGCTTACACACTCTGATATTTTAACAGGAACCATAGTGTGATTGTTGAGATAATCATTAAGCTTATCCCATGCGAGTACGGAGTTAGCTTCCTTCTTGGAGAGAAGAATGTGTCCTTCGCCGTCATCCGTTCTGGTAACGGTGGCAGATATTTCATCGCCTACACTAAGCTGCTCCTTGGCAAGGAAAGTTGGGTCATCGCTCAGGTCTTCAACCTTTATAATTCCTTCTGTGTAATACTTAAGGTCAACCGTAACATCTGTCTCAGAGATGGCGATTATTGTGCCTGTAAGTATATCTCCAACCTTGATTTTCTTAAAAGAAGCCTCAAGCTCGTCTTTGTAATCATCCATTGATTCAATGGGAAGTTCATTTTCTAAAATTTCTTCGCTCATATTGTAATACCGTCCTTTACATAAATTACTATAAGTATAGCCTCTCTCTATTACCACGATTTCATATCTATCCCATGCTCTTTACTGAACCGGGTTCGTTACCGCATAACCTGAATTTAGTGCCCACTCTTCAGCATAAGAGCCCTTTGGTGCGATGATGCTGCTTAAATTAATACACCCGTCAAATACATAATCTCCTATGTTCGTTACAGTGTTCGGTAGCTCTATACTACTTAAACTCCTACAGCCGGAACATGAATAATCTCCTATGCTCGTTACACCTTCCGGCACAACAAACGTTCCCACCATATCTTTTGACACCCAATATAATACCTTGCCTATCACAAGATAGTTCGTCTGCATTTGCTGTTGATATAACCATGGTGTGTTATCAAAAGCATAATACCCTATGCTCGTTACAGCATTCGGTAGTTCTATAGTGCTTAAACTACTACAGCAGAAGAAAGCACCATACCCTATGCTCGTTACAGTATTCGGTAGCTCTATACTACTTAAACTCCTACAGTTGAAAAATGCTTCGTTCCCTATGCTCGTTACAGTATTCGGTAGCTTTATACTACCTAAACTACTACAGTAATAAAAAGCAAGATCCCCTATGCTCGTTATAGTATTCGGTAGCTCTATACTGCTTAAACTATTACGCTTGGAAAATGCTTCGTTCCCTATGCTTGTTACAGGACACCCTTCTATCTTGCTCGGAATTACAATCTCCGTCAGAGACGTATCTTTCAATCCGGTTATACACACTTCATTTTCTATTATTGTATAATCAAACGCACTTATGTCCGTTGCAAAAGCATCTTCCTTTTTATCATCACCCGCATCACCCTGTTCCGAAGAAATCTCTGACTCATCAGTTGATGTATTGCTTTTATTTGCTGAAGTAGTTTCCGTTTCACCTATCGATATATCACTCTTATCTGATGAAGTCATGCGTTGTTCATCAGTTGATGTACTACCATAATCTCCTGACGCTTTATTTATTTCCTCTGATGGCTCATTATTCCTACACCCTGCCAATCCAAGTGCAACTGTTGCCACCATTGTTACAGCTATTAATATAGCCCAAAACTTCTTTTTCATATTTTCTTGGCCTCCTTAATTCTTATATTTTCTCTTCCCTTACACAGCTTATCAAGCGTGTTGTGTGTTTATTGTTGTATATATTATACGACTTTTCAGATATAACTGCAACGATTGTTCGCATATAATTAGCGATTGCTTGACAGTAACTTTAAGAACGGAGAAAAAGGTTCGTGTTGAATTTGTAATGAAAAAGAAGTAGAATATATTGTGTATATGAGACATAAATGAGATGCCGGATGGCATGATGGCAGAGGTAGATTATGGCGAATTACAGACTTACGATAGCTTATGACGGAAGCCGCTATAATGGCTGGCAGAAGCAGGGGAATACAGATAAAACGATACAGGGAAAGATAGAAGCGGTAATTAATGCTTATGAAGGTGCGGATGGAAGTATTGAGATAAATGGAGCCGGCCGTACTGATGCAGGAGTGCATGCTAAGGGGCAGATTGCTAATGTGCAGCTTAGTAAAAGCGGTTGCGCGAATAGGTTAAGGGAATATCTTAATGAATATTTGCCGGAGGACATTCGTATATTACAGGTAGAAGAGGTTGCGGAACGTTTTCATGCAAGGCTTAGCGCCAAGGGAAAGCATTACCGATACAGCATATGTAATAGTCCTGTGAGTGCAGATGTTTTCGGACGAAAATATGAAGAATACATTAAAGATAAGCTTGATGTGGACAGAATGAGAGAGGCGACGGAATATTTTCTCGGAGAGCATGATTTTAGCAGCTTCTGTTCTAATAAGCACATGAAGAAATCGAAGGTAAGGACGATTACAAAGATAGATATCAGTGTTTTGGGCGATAAGTTGGAGATTGATTTTTATGGGGATGGTTTCCTTTATAACATGGTTAGGATAATGACTGGTACCCTGATAGAGGTAGGACTTGGAAAGCGTAATCCCTCGGATATGAGGGGAATATTGGAAGCAAAAGACAGACAGGCGGCAGGGGCTACGGCTGCAGCGAAAGGTCTATGCTTAATGGAGGTATACTATTGAAAAGCTTGCTTGTGAAGACATTTGTAAAGAATTATGAGGCGACGGATGAGCCTAGGGTGCGTACAGCGTATGGCGTGCTTGTAAGTGTTGTGGGAATTATTCTTAATGTCCTTTTGTTTGGAGTAAAGCTTGCGGCAGGTCTATTAATCAAGAGTATCGCGGTTATAGCAGATTCCTTTAATAACCTGTCGGATGCGGCATCCTCGGTAATCAGCTTTGTGGGTGTGAAAATGGCGGAGAAGCCTGCGGACAAAGAGCATCCTTTCGGACATGGAAGAATGGAATATATAGCAGCCTTTATTGTTGCATTCCTGGTTATTGAGGTTGGATTTTCTTTTTTTAAAAGCTCAATAGAGAAGATTATAAGTCCTGAAGCGATAGAATTTAGCCTGATATCTGTAATAATACTTGCTATTTCTATTGGAATTAAGGCTTGGATTGGTTTCTTTAATTCACGCATAGGCAAGGCGGTAGACTCTAAAGTTATGAGAGCTACGGCTGCGGATTCATTTAGTGATGTTGTCATTACATCCGTTACCGTGATATCCATATTGGTAACAAGATTTTTTGAGATTAACATAGATGGATATGTGGGCTTGCTTCTTTCACTTATAGTAATTTGGAACGGTATAAATATCGCGAAAGATACATTGGCTCCGCTTATTGGAGAGAGTATGGACAAGGAACTCTGTGAGAAAATAAGAACCAAGGTTGAAAGCTATGACGGAATAGTCGGAACCCATGACCTTATCGTACATAATTACGGACCCGGAAGAAGTATGGCGACCATTCACGCAGAGGTTTCGGCGGACATTAATCCTATGGTGTCACATGCCATCATTGACAAGATAGAAGAAAATATTCTTTCAGAAATGAATGTATTCCTGGTTATACATATGGACCCGGTTGAAGTTGATAATGAAGTCGTTAACAGATATAAAGAACTGGTAAAAGACATTGTGCACAAAATTGACGATGAGCTTGATGTGCATGATTTCCGTATAGTAGAGATTATGGAAGGAGTCAATCTGATTTTTGATTTGGTGCTTCCGTACAAATACAAGGCAGAAGAAGAGAGCAGATTAAAAAATGTTATAATTTCCAAGATAAGGGAAACGGACCCTAACTGTAATTGCATCATAAAAATTGAACGTGGATATATGTAAAATGTGAATAATTAATGCTATCCTGAGCACACTATTCATGTAACGGTTTGTTATATGAATAAAGAAATATATCAGGAGGAATTAATCATGGAAGCAAACAAATGTATCGAATGTTCAATCGTAAACTGCAAGCATCACGCACAGTCTGTGAACTACTGTACTTTGGACAAAATCAAAGTAGGAACACACGAGGCTAATCCTACAGACAAGCAATGTACAGATTGCGATTCTTTTGATTTAAAGTAAGATAGAAATAAAAAAGTGGCCGATACAGAGTAGTGTATCGGTCATTTTTTTGTTGCATAAGCTTTAATTATAAAAATATAGATGCATCGATTAAGTTCATGCTATCTGAAGTGTTTATCAAGTCTTTTAAAATCGGTATATGACCCGCTCCGTAAAGAATTACGATTCGTTTATACTTTTTTGAAAGAGCCTGAATGTTGGAGAAAATACATAAATTTCTATAATACCAATCTGCAAGATATCGCGACATAGTATAATTACCATCAGGGTTGATGGAATTTATGTCAAGGTACATATTTGCATCCTGTATAGCGTATTCATTGCTGTTTAACACAAGCATTTGTTCCCGAATGGTATTGGAGCAGTCCGCTTTTTGCAAATAATCTATACGTGGTTGAATGATTTTTATATTGTCTTCGCAAATTATCCCGTCGCTTAAAGGAAATATCTTGTCTATCGGGTGTATATATTGTAATCCGGAAAAAGTCGCTATCCTGCCACCGAGGGAAAAAGCCTCGTTCGACAAAGAGTTTTCCCATTCTTTATCCGATATATTGATCGGCTCTATAAACTTGCTTTTGTCAAGTTCAACAGCAACGGCGTCGGGGAAAAAAGCCGAAATACTCTTTGCAAGATCATCCAATTGCTTTTGAGTTTCTTCTGAAGTGAAATCAATATTACTTTCTTTGAAATGAAAACTGGCGAGTAACAGTATATCTGTCATTTATTAGTCTCCTTTGCTATGGTTGTATTTTTTTACTCTTTGACAACTCTTAATAGAAAAGTACAATCTGCGTAGCGAAATCCATGGAGTGTTCAAATAATGGGCTATTCATTGTCTTCGCCTCACTTTGCGATATAATTATACTTTGCCGTTGGCTAGAAGTCAATGTTTTTGGGGCAAAGGGAGAAAAGCTACATTTTCTGTTCTATATTCTCTCTTCTCTGGAAAAATCACGTGGGAGGTTTTAGTGAAAAGTGAAGAATGAATAGAAAAAAAGCCGCTTGCGCGACTTTTTTGATTGCGGGGACAGGATTTGAACCTGCGACCTTCGGGTTATGAGCCCGACGAGCTGCCGTGCTGCTCTACCCCGCGGTAATGAAAAATAACCTTTATATAGTATTATATGCACAAAAACTAAAAGTATTCCAAAAAAAACTTGTATATTATCGAATATCATATTATAATTAACATGTTGTAACATTTTTATTAAAAAAGTATAAACTAATATCATTGTATGGGGCAGTGTGAAAAGATGGAGAACAAAAAATATGTATATGTGGTTCTTTCGCAGACACCAACGAAGTTTGGTCGTCTTATAAGAAACCGAACCAACACAAAGTATAATCATGCTTCAATATCTTTTGATGAGAATATGGAACAGCTTTATTCATTTGGTAGGGCACAACATTCTGTTCCTGTTAAAGCGGGACTTGTTAAAGAGTTCAGGGAGAGATTCTCTTTGAATCAGATAGATTATGTTGCATGTAAGGTTTATAAGATTCCTGTATCAAAGGAAGATTATTATCATGGACTTGAGATAGTTAATGACATCATGAGTGATCCGGACGGATATTTATATAATCTGTTTTCGGTGCTTACATATCCTATGTTCCATGGTTTTTCAACATATAAGACATTTACATGTGTGGAGTTTACGGCACATATGCTTAAGTGTATGAATGTTAAATGGAAGAGTAACAGACCGGATTGTAAATATATGCCGGAACAGCTTGGCGAGGAACTTGAAGAGTGGTATCATTACGAAGGTAATCTGCTTGATGTTCTCGAACCATCTCCGGAAGAGTCCGAGTTTTATTTTGAGAAGCCTAATTATTTTACCAAGACTTGGATAAGTATTTGGGTGCTTCTTAGATTGGGATATCGAAAGATGCGATATCTGTAATATTTTGGTATTTGGTGTCGTTGTTTTGAGAAAAATAGTGCAAATCAGCTATGTAAAAAAGTGTCTTAGGCAATTGAAAACAGAAACGATTTGTAATATAATAAGGAATGGGCAGAGTATAAGCTCTGCCCTATATATTTTGCATCAAAAGTCGGCAAGTAAAGAGAAGCTTGCTCTAGTGTTAAGGAGGCCACATTGTGAAGATAGGTTTTGATAATGATAAGTATTTGCAGATGCAATCAGAGCATATTAGAGAGCGAATAGCAGAATTCGGCGGTAAGTTGTATCTTGAATTCGGTGGTAAGCTTTTTGATGATTATCATGCATCAAGAGTACTTCCGGGATTTAAACCTGATAGTAAGTTACAGATGCTTCTTCAGCTTAAGGAGAACGCAGAGGTAGTTATCGCAATTAATGCCTATGATATAGAGAAGAATAAAGTACGCGGAGACCTTGGAATCAGCTATGATGCAGAAGTATTGAGACTTATTGACGCTTTCAGAAGTGTTGGTTTATATGTGGGAAGTGTAGTTCTTACACAGTTTTGTTCACAGCCTGCTGCAGAAGCATTTAAGCTTCGCCTTGAGGGACTCGGAATCAAGGTATACAGACATTTTTCAATTCCGGGATATCCATCTAATATTCCGCTCATTGTAAGTGATGAAGGATATGGTAAGAATGATTATATCGAGACTGAGAAAGAACTTGTTATTATAACTGCGCCGGGACCCGGAAGCGGTAAGATGGCAGTGTGTCTTTCACAGCTTTACCATGACCACGCAAGAGGCATTGAGTCAGGTTACGCTAAGTTTGAAACTTTCCCTATATGGAATCTTCCGCTTAAGCATCCGGTTAATCTTGCTTATGAAGCGGCAACAGCAGATTTAAATGACGTTAACATGATTGATCCGTTCCATTTGGAAGCTTATGGTGAGACGACAGTTAATTATAACCGTGATGTCGAGATATTCCCTGTACTTAATGCTATTTTTGAGAAGATAAGAGGAGAGTCACCATATAAGTCACCTACGGATATGGGTGTTAATATGGTTGGCAATTGTATAATAGATGATGTTGCCACATCAGCAGCTTCTAATCAGGAGATTATAAGAAGATATTGCGAAGCTCTTTGCGATATGCGTGCGGGAAAGCAGAATCAGGACGTTGTTTATAAGCTTGAGCTTCTTATGAAGCAGGCAGGTCTTACTCTTGAGGATAGAAGGGTTATAGCTCCGGCACTTGAGAAGGAGAGAGAAACAGGTAACCCAGCGGCTGCCATGGAACTTCCGGATGGCAGATTGATAACAGGTAAGACAAGCTCACTTTTGGGAGCTTCCTCAGCCATGCTTTTGAATGTTTTGAAGGAACTCGGTGGACTTGATGACAGTATACATCTTATTTCGCCGACGATTATAGAACCGATACAGAGACTTAAGGTGGGACATTTTGGTAATCGCAATCCAAGACTTCATGTGGACGAGCTTTTGTTAGCACTTTCGATTTGTGCGGTAACGGATGCGAAGGCAGAGATTGCTATGCAACAGCTTGGTAAGCTTCGTGGACTCGAGGCACATTCTTCGGTTATTTTATCAGAAGTTGATAAGAAGACCTTTAAGAAATTAGGCGTGAATCTTACCTGTGAGCCCAAATATCAGACTAAGAAGTTATATCACCAATAAGATAAGAACATAGCCTCTCGCCTTTATGGCAGGGGCTTTTGTAAAAAGAGGGCAAATAGTAATGTGGATAGCATTTGTTTGCCGGAATTAAGGAGAGATTAGAATGGCAATTTTGGGAGCATATGTTGTCCCACATCCACCGGTAATTCTTCCGGAGGTTGGAAAGGGGCGCGAATCGGAGATACGAAATACAAGTCTTGCATATCAGAAGGTGGCAGAAGAGATAAAAGCTCTTGCACCCGACACGGTAGTGGTAATATCTTCACATATGGAGATGTACAGTGACTACTTTCATATAGCTCCGGGAGATACTGTGAAGGGAAGCATGAAGGAATTCGGTACTGGCGAAGTGTCTATCAGTATTGAATATGATACTGAACTTAGAGATGCACTTTGCACTTTGTGTGCGGAATGTAGTGTGCCTGCAGGAACCTTGGGAGCGCAGCTTAAAGAGCTTGACCACGGAAGCTTGATACCTCTTTATTTTCTTGACAAGGCATATGGGGAAGATATGCCTAAGATTATAAGAATAGGTGTGTCGGGGCTTATGCTTCATGAGCATTACAGAGTAGGCATGCTTATAAGACAAGCGGCAGAGAAGGCAGACAGAAAGGTGGTTGTGTTGGCGAGCGGAGATTTGTCACACAGACTTTCAGAGGATGGCCCATACGGATACGCCGAAGAAGGGCCGATATATGATGCAAAAGTGATGGAAGCATTGGCTAAGCCTGATTTTGAAGAGCTTTTTGCTTTTGATGAGGAAGAGCTTGATAAAGCAGGGGAGTGCGGACACAGATGTTTCGTTATGCTTTCCGGAATATTTGATTGCATTGGCGCAAAAGCGGATAAACTATCTTATGAAGGTCCTTTCGGTGTAGGATACGGAATTGTGCGCTTTGAACCATTGGGAGAACAGAGAAAAGCAGCGGAAAGAAGCTTTTTTGACATCTATTCAGAGCGTATGAGTGAAGAGATGGCTAATATTCGAAGAAACGAAGACGCATATGTCAGTGTAGCCAGACTAGCGCTTGAGAATTTTGTTAAAACCAACAGCATTACCAAGCTTCCGAAGGATGCGCCGGATGAGCTTAGGGAAAAAAGAGCCGGAGCCTTTGTGTGCATCAAGAAACAGGGAAAGCTTAGGGGCTGTATAGGAACTATAGAACCGGTCATGGGTAATGTCGGTGAGGAGATAATAATGAACGCCATGAGTGTGGCGGTAAGAGATAAGAGATTTGCACCTGTAAGAGTTGACGAGCTTGATTATCTTACCTACAGCGTAGATGTAATGTGTGAGCCGGAGCCTGTGGAATCAATAGACGAACTTGATGTAAAACGATATGGAGTTATCGTTACAAGCGAAGGCAAGAGAGGTGTATTGCTTCCTAATCTTGAAGGGATAGATACTGTGGAAGAACAGTTATTCCATGCCAGACAAAAGGCAGGCATCAAGGACAACGAACAGATACTAATATCAAAATTTGAAGTAGAAAGACACGCATAGTAACTTAATATAAAAGTAAGTATTTGCGAAACTATGGTGCATATTTCATCTTGTTTATTGCAAGCATGAAATGTATTAAAGCAAGGCGATTAGGAATATATGTTTCCCTCGCAACTTTACGCTCCCAAGTAGAACTACACCCTTTGCCGCTTCGATGTTTGATTGGCACGCCTCCTCCGCAAACTCGCCAAACATTCGGACTTATCATATGATAAGCTCCGAAGTTTGGCTCAGACATACGACGGAGGCGTGCTTCATCGAAGCGTTGCAAAGTGAAGTTCTACTAGGGGAGCTATGTTGTCTTCGCGAAACATATATTTCTAATTGCTTTGCAGTCAAGGCAGTGTTCTTGCAATAAACAAGATGAAATATGTGCCCTAGTTTCGCAAATGCCTAAGTATAAAAAAGTATGGGAGGTTGTAGAATGAAAAATGTATTAGAAAGATTTCTTGAGTATGTGAGTATTGATACGGAGTCAGCAGACGGAATGGAGTGTTTTCCGAGTACTGAGAAGCAGAAGAATCTTGCTAAGCTTCTGGTAGAGGAGCTTCATGAGCTTGGTATTGATAATGCATATATGAATGAGGAATATGGATATGTGTATGCATATATCCCTGCAAATGTTGATGGCTGTAAGAGCATAGGTTTTGTTTCTCATATGGATACATCACCGGCAATGAGCGGTGCGAATGTAAAGCCGAGAGTGGTAGAGGCATACGATGGCGAAGATATTGTGCTTAACGAAGAACTTAATATAGTTACAAGCGTTAATGATTTTCCTTTTATGAAGGATTATACAGGCAAGACCTTGGTTGTGACAGACGGAACTACTCTTCTTGGAGCAGATGACAAGGCCGGTGTTGCAGAGATTATGACAATGGCGGCATATGTTATGTCACATCCGGAATATAAGCATGGTAAGATATGTATTTCTTTCTCGCCGGATGAAGAAGTTGGACGTGGAATGGATTTCTTTGATGTAAAAGCATTTGGTGCTGACTATGCATACACGGTAGACGGAGATGCACTTGGAGAGATTTCTTTTGAGAACTTCAATGCGGCAGGAGCAGTACTTAAGGTGAACGGAAGAAGTGTTCATCCGGGCTCGGCCAAGAACGTTATGCGTAATGCTATCCTTATGGCACAGGAATTTCAGGCGAAGCTTCCGGCAGATGAGAGACCGGAGTGCACGGAGAAATATGAGGGCTTTTATCATCTTTGTGAGATTCACGGAACTGTGGAGAATGCAGAGGCTGAATATATTATAAGAGATCATGACAGAACGAAATTCGAAGAGAAAAAACATTTTTTTGCCAAGGTAGCTGATGAACTTAATGAGACCTATGGCGAGAAGGTTTTTGAGGTTATGATAAAGGATAGCTATTACAATATGCGTGAGAAGATCGAAGAGCATATGGAGATAGTTGATAAAGCACTTGAGGCAATGAAGAGTCTTGGAATTGAACCGAGAATCGAGCCGATAAGAGGCGGCACAGACGGAGCAAGAATGTCATTTATGGGAGTGTGTTGCCCTAACCTTGGAACAGGAGGACATAATTTCCATGGTAAGCACGAATTTGTGTGCGTAGAGTCTATGGAGAAAACAGTTGAGCTTCTTCTAAAAATAGCAGAAGCGCAGAATTAAAGATTGGAGTGTGGTTATATGGAACAGGCAAATGTACTGGAAACTGCTACTGTTGGTGCTGCTACTTCTACTACGGAGATGAAACCGAGATATACTAAAGGCGAAGAAATATTTAACATGGTGACTCATATAGTTGGCGGAGCGGTGGGAGTTACGGCACTTGTGTTATGTGTTGTATTTGCGGCATTACACGGCAATGTCTACGGGGTTGTCGGAGGGTCTTTATATGGCGCGTCTATGGTGGTTCTATACACCATGTCCAGTGTATATCACGGTCTTTCTCCTAAATTGGGAGCAAAGAAAGTATTCAGGGTACTTGACCATTGCACCATATTTTTTCTTATAGCCGGAACATATACGCCTATTGCACTTTGTTCAATCAGGGAATATAATACGGCACTTGGCTGGACAATATTCGGCATCATATGGGGAATGGCCGCACTTGGAATTACCTTGACTGCCATAGACTTAAAGAAATATGCTAAGTTCTCTATGGTATGTTACCTTGGAATGGGTTGGTGCATCATCTTTACAGCACCGATTCTTCCTAAAATGTTAGAAAAAGGAGCGCTTGTTTTCCTCATATTAGGTGGCGTTGCATATACTATCGGAGCCATCCTTTACGGAATCGGCAAAAAGAAAAAGTATATTCACTCAATATTCCACTTATTCGTAGTTGCGGGAAGTATACTTCACTTTTTCTGCATCTTGTTCTATGTGATTTAATATTTTATACAAAAAGAGAAAAGGAGCTGTCGCACTAAGTGATTAGTGCGATAGCTCCTTTTAAAATAATTGTTCAAAATCAGCTAGTGGCAGAGGCTTTGAGAAGTAGTAGCCCTGCAACTCATCACATTTCATGGAGTTAAGGAAATTAACCTGGTCGATGGTTTCAACACCTTCTGCAGTGATGGTCATATTGAGGCTCTTAGCAAGCATGATGGTGTAGCTAAGAAGCTTCTCGCCTCTTGGGTCACCGACGAAGTCGATTAAGCTCTTATCAAGCTTGAGCGTGTCAAAGTGTAGAAGGTTGAGCGCTGCAAGAGAAGAATAACCATTACCGAAGTCATCCAGATATATCGGGAAGCCTGCATCTCTGAATTTGGCTACAAGCTCTTGAATCTGTGCGGTATTAATTGCGGCACTTTCCGTAATTTCAAGAGGAACAAGAGATGTAGGAGTGTGATATTTCTGGAGAATCTTGACATAACGCTCTACCAGTGAATCATAGTACAAGCTGGCACGAGAAATATTTACTGATACAGGGAAGAGCTCCCTGTTCTCTAATTTCCATATGTTTAACTGCTTACATACTGTCTTAAATACATATTCATCAAGCGTGATAATCTTACCATTCTGTTCCAGCAAAGGTATGAATTTATACGGAGGAAGAAGTGAACCATCCTTTTGTCGCCATCTTACCAATGCTTCCGCACCACATATCTTGCTGGTTTCGGAACTATATTTCGGCTGATACCAAACTTCAAAGTCATGGTCACGAATAGCTTCGTCAAAAGAATCTTCTATCTTTTTAGTTTCAGCAAGTGCCTCGAAATTAACGTCTTCGTAGAATGCCCAGTTTTTGTGCTGGTTACCCTTGATAGAATTCTTAGCCTGAATGGCGTAGGTGTGACTTGCTTCAGGGTCCTTGAAATCATCGGTCTTATATATTCCGAAATATGGAGACAGGCATACCGTATTATGAATTTGTGCAAGAGAAACTATCGAATCTGAAAGTTCCCTTATTCGTTCAAGCAGCAGTTCCTTGGTTGAAGCTATCATAAAAAGAATAAACTGGTCACCTTTTATATGCGCCGCTATTTCACCTACACGAAGCTTCGATGAAATAATATTCCAGGTTGATTTGAGTACTTCATTACCTTTTTCTACACCACATATAGAATTCAAAAGCTTGAAATTACTGAAATCAAGTGAAATTAAGTAACCATCAGTCTTAGAAGAGGTCGTCAGCTTCTTTAAGAAGGCTGCGTAGGTGTCACCACCCGTAAGTGGATTGACGTATGCAAGTGCCTGAAGTTCCTTGGAACTTCTGCGGTATGACAAAATAAAAAATATAGAAAGAATCAAAGTTACAGGTAAAATGACGGCAATCATAGCTGTCTGGTATCTGTAAATGGTGTTGGTTCTTGCCTCCAGTACAGATGTCGGAACTATAGTAAACATATACCAGTTAAGGTCTTCCGGAATGAGATTAAGCGGACTGTAATAGTAATAACGCTCTGTATCCGTTTTGAATGTGACATAACCACTTTTGCTATGATCCATGTCTTCTCTGACGGAACGTATATTGTCAGTATTATCGACAGAAAAAGACAAGAGTGTTTCGAATATGTTGGTAGTTCCGTATAAAGGAGACTTAGCTGAGTCTGTAACCACTGTGCCGTTAGATGTTACTATGTAGCTGTAACCGGCTCCGTCAAAGGAATCAACATTAAGCATCTCTTTAAAAGTATCAGTAGGATATGTTGCAAATAACATGCCCATAATCTCGCTGTTTACTGTATTATAAAGAGTTATTGAAAAAATAGTGACATCGTTATTGTCTCCGATAGTGTCTGTAATCTTCTGGGAAATATACGGACGTCCCTGCATTCCGTAAAGATATACATCGGAAGCAGAAAGGTCTCTTACATAACCATCGGTGGTGTAAGCAAGACCGTTGGTATCAATGAAGCCCATACGTTTAAAATCATAAATATCTGTATAAGTGCTAAGGAAGCTTATGAGGGAGTAGATATCCTCTTCTGCAGAAACCGAAGGGTAATCGGATTCTATCTGTAGGGCAATATCCATCAGCAAATCATATTTACTGTTAAGCTCCTTTTCCATGGTAACCTTGTTCTGCATGGCTACGTCTTTTAGGTTGTTATAGAGTTGTAATTGTAGTTCGCTGGAAATAATTCGTTGACAATACGTGAGAGTGACAACGGTTATCGCTGTTGCAATCAGAACCACAAGTATTCGTAGGTTGTATTTTTTCATAGTAAACCCCGCCTTTGTTCGCGAAAATACAAAACTAATCTTATGAATAAGTTTAGCACGAAAAAGCTTTAAAATCAATGTTTAAAAAGCATTAATTAGAGTTATGTCAACTTGACATAAGTGCACTTTAGACTTATGATAGATAGTGGATTAGAGTGCATATATTTGAGAGGGAGAATGCATTATGAGAGACAGGGGAATCGCAGGAAGTACATTAAAGCTCATTGCGATGATATGTATGCTTATTGATCACATAGGAGCAGTAATTGTATGGGGAGTCATTGAAGCTTCTTATGCGGAAAGTGCTACTGCTGCGTCAGCGGCAGTGACAATGGCGGATCTCTTTAATTGCAACCCCGGAATGGTAATCCTATACTATATTATGCGTTCTGTCGGACGAATTGCATTTCCGATTTTTTGTTTCCTTTTGGTAGAAGGATTTGTGCATACAAGAAGCAGGAAGAAATATGCGCTCAGATTATTGTTGTTTGCGTTGGTATCTGAGATACCGTTTGATCTTGCGAACAAGGCAAAACTAATAGAATTTTCATATCAGAATGTATTTTTTACACTTTTTATAGGCTTGCTTGCGATTTGCGTGTTAGAAGAGGTTTCTCTTAGGTTTGGTGAAACTGTTGATAAGAGAACTCTGTACGGAACTAATATAGCGGTTACGGCTGCGGCAATGTTAGCGGCATATTATTTGAAGACAGATTATTCGTTGTTTGGCGTTCTTGCAATAGTAATTATGTATTTGTTTAAGGAACAAAAGAAAAAGGGCATGCTTTACGGATGTGTGGTGCTTATCATCCAGAGCTTTTTGGAGCTTTTTGCCCTTGTAGATATAGCATTGGTAGGGATGTATAACGGGAAGAGAGGGCTTAAGTTTAAATATCTTTTTTATATCTTTTACCCGGCGCACCTTATAGCGTTATATTATATCGCAGTCAGAATGGGGATTATTACATGACGAGAAAATATATGTCTGTAAAGCGATTGACAACGATTGGGATTATGGCGGCTTTGATGTGCGTGATTTCACCGTGGTCGATACAAATAGGACCGATACCTGTAACCTTTGCCACACTGGCATTGTACTTTATCAGCTTTTTTGTCGGTGAAAAAATAGGTGTGGTTGCAGTTTTGATATACATTCTGCTTGGCGCGGTCGGACTTCCGGTCTTTTCCGGGTTCACCGGCGGATTGCAGAGAATTATGGGAATTACAGGTGGATATATAGTAGGATATATTCCTTGTGTATATGTTAGCGGCTTGATGATTAGGAGAATGCCTAAGAAATTGGGCGTATACATTCTGGCCATGACAACAGGGACCTGTATTCTCTATTTGACGGGAATTTTGTGGTATGTGTTTCAAACAGAAATGTCCGTTACGGCAGCAATGATGATATGTGTTGTTCCGTTTGTACCGGCGGATATTTTGAAAATAGTAATAGCATCGGTTTTTGTACAAGAGGTTAATAAGCGAAAGGTATTATAGGGGTAAGAACAATGGAGAAATTAGAGATAGTACAGAAAAGATTAAGACACATAGAGAAAAAAGAAACTAAATGGGTTGAGCATGCCATGAAGCAGGATGATGACGCATGGTACGCGAAATTAACCGCGAAGATTCCGAAGAAAGTAGAGACCAATCTTCAGGCAGCATTTGCGAAGGGGTTTGAACTTTTGTTTGTTAACGGAACAGGTCTCATGAACAAAATATGTGCCAGAAAGAGTCTTTCGAACAATCATGATATTAATGATTACGCATTTGAAGTAAAAGGAACGAAGAAAAGCTTAAGAAAGATATCTGCAACAGCCCATAGGTCAGAGACCATTAATACTACGATAACCTTTGCAGAAGGACTGGGAATGGGACTTACCGGAATGGGGCTTCCGGATATTCCGGTTTTTCTTGGGTTATTGCTTCGCGGAGTATATGAGATTGCTGCAAGCTTTGGAATAGATTATACGAAACAGGATGAGAAGCAGTTTATTCTACTTCTTATGGAGACTGTTGTACTCCGAGGGAAAGAAAAGGTTCTTGCTAATCAGGCGGTAGATGAGTTCATGAGCCAGATGCTTGTTGGTGAGGTACAGGCATATGACTTTAGGGCACAGATGAAGACTACTGCGAATAAATACGCCACAGATACGCTGTTTCTTAAGTTTGTTCAGGGAATTCCGATAGTTGGAATTGTAGGCGGAGTATATAATCCGGTTTATTACAGACGTCTTGCAAATTATGCTCGCTTGAAGTACGAGAAAAGATATTTACTCCAAAAGAGTATTAACCTGAAGAATGGAATATCAGAGAGGAAATAAACATGACAATGGATAAAAGAATGAAGCGCGGGTTACTGCTGCTTACAATATCTTTTTTTACAATATGTTTTAGCTTGTTTTCCTTGCAAAGGATAGATGCAGAGGAAGAGTTGACATGTGAGACTACGATTTTGTTTACGCATGATACTCATTCCAATGTTTTATCGCTAAAGGATGAGAATGGCAATCCGTATGGGGGATATACAAGGTTATATACCATGTTAAAGATATATAGAGATGCTTATGCAGATCATCCTGTGCTCACACTTGATGCAGGTGATTTTTCTATGGGAACATTGTTTCAGTCGCTTTATACGACGGAAGCATGTGAACTAAGACTTCTTGGAAAAATGGGCTTTGATGTGACGACCTTTGGTAATCATGAGTATGATTACAGGGATAGTGGACTTGCCAAGATGCTTAATGCTGCATTAGATTCAAAAGAAAAGCTTCCGCTTATCGTGGAAGGTAATTACCATGTTCCTGTTGAAGGCGACGAGAATTATACAGAAGATTCTAAGGCGTTGCAGGAGGCGTTTGACCGATACGGCGTGAAGGAATACACGATGCTTGAAAAAGATGGTGTCAGATATGCTATATTTGGTATATTCGGGGTAGATGCTCATGAATATTCACCTATGTCAGGTATGAATTGGGAAGATAACATAGATGCGGCTGAGAGAATAGTTAAAACCATACAGGAAAATGAAGATTACGACTATATTATATGTCTGTCCCACAGTGGTACCGAAGAGGATGAAAAGGATTCCGAAGACCACGAGCTTGCTAAGAAGGTAGATGGAATAGATGTGATTATAAGTGCTCATACACATACTACCCTGCATGAACCGATTGTGGTAGAGGATACACTTATTGTGTCCGCAGGATGTTACACGGAGAATCTGGGAGTGCTTAGGATAGCAAAGGATAAAAATGGCAAGCTTAAGGTACTTGAATACGACCTTGTACCGTTAGATGCAGGAGTTAAAGAGGATAAAACCATTATCCATGCTGCTAACCAGTACAAAGATATTATTGCTGAAACATATTTGTCAGGATATGGCTTGGAATATGACAGGGTTCTTGCGAGAACGGATTTTTCTTTTGACGGAATTAGTGATGTACAAAGAGAATTACCTCTTGGCAATCTGATATCTGATTCTTACGTGTATGCGGTTAAAGAGGCAGAAGGCGAGAACTATGAGAATATAGATTTTGCAGTTGTTCCTAATGGTGTAATCAGAAATACCTTCTATAAAGGTGAGATAACGGTTGCGGATGCATTTGCGGTAAGCTCTCTCGGAATGGGTGCTGACGGAACTGCGGGATATCCGTTGATATCCGTGTATCTTAAGGGAAGCGAACTTAAGGATGCGCTAGAGGTAGATGCTTCGGTTACTCCTATTATGGATGTGGCGCAGCTTTATGCGTCAGGTGTGACATGGACCTTTAATACTAAGAGAATTATTTTTAATAAGGTTACCGAGTGCTATCTTGTTAAAGAGGACGGCACCAGACAGAATATCGAGGACGATAAGCTTTACCGTGTTGTAACAGGCCTATATTCCGGGCAGATGTTAGGTGCAGTGGAGGGCAAATCCTTTGGAATACTTTCTATAGTGCCAAGGGATAAAGATGGTAATCCTATTAAGAATCTTGAGGATTACATTATCTATGACGCGAATGGTAACGAGCTTAAAGAATGGTATGCACTTGCCACTTATCTTGATTCCTTTGAGGAAGAGGATGGTGTTTCTGTTGTTCCGGATAGATATAAGGAGACAGAAGGAAGAAAAAATGTGTATGCCAGCTACAATATAATTGAGCTTTTGAAGGCTCCTAACTGGATAACGATAACGATTCTTTGCGTTATTTTTGCATTAATCGGAATAATTGTTTTCTGCATAATATATAGTAGAAGACGTAGAAGATATCGCAAGTCGTATGGCAAATACAGATGATTGTGCGGTTAAAGCAGTTTTGAAAGAAAGAGGATAATTATAATGGCTAACGAAAGATTTTCAGAAGTTGATACATGGAAAACCAACATGTTTTTGTACAATGCTGCACTTAAGGAGATAAGCACTAAGATAGAGATTCTTAATGATGAATTTGTACAGGTGCATAATTACAATCCTATAGAGCATGTCAAATCAAGAATAAAATCTGCGGAAAGTATAGTCCGTAAATTGAAACGCAACGGATTTGAGGTAACCATAGATAACATGAATAAGTACCTTAATGATATTGCGGGAATAAGAATTATATGTTCTTTTACATCAGATATTTACACGATAGCAGAGATGATTAGTAATCAGAGTGATGTTAAGATACTTCAAATAAAGGATTACATAGCTAATCCTAAGGAGAATGGCTACAAGAGCTATCACATGGTTGTTACCGTGCCGATTTTCTTGTCAGACGGTCCGACAGAGACTAAGGTAGAGATTCAGATAAGAACGATAGCGATGGATTTCTGGGCAAGTCTCGAGCATAAAATGTATTACAAATTCGAAGGAAATGCACCTCTTGATATTAAAAATGACCTTAAGCAGTGTGCGGATATCGTTGAAATGCTTGATGCAAGAATGCTTTCCTTAAATGAAATGATTAAGACTTACAAAATTGAGCAAGATAAATAACAGAGGATTAACACATGAATAAAGATAAGCTTCCCGAGGCATTTTTAAAAAGAATGAAAGAGATGTTAGGCGATGAGTATGAGAGGTTTCTGGCTTCTTATGATGAAGAAAGGTTGCAGGCACTTCGTATTAACTTGTCCAAAATATCAGTAGATGAATATTTGACAATATCTCCGTTTAACCTTTCCAAGAAGGTACCTTGGGCTGAGGGAGCATTCTATTATTCTGCTGAGGAACGACCGGGCAAACACCCGCATCATGAGGCAGGACTCTACTATATACAGGAGCCAAGTGCCATGGCGGTGGCAGAGTTTCTTGACGTAAAACCCGGAGAGAAGGTTCTTGACCTTTGTGCAGCTCCCGGAGGCAAGACTACGCAGACTGCTGCTAAGATGGCAGGTAAGGGGCTTCTTGTGGCTAATGAGATAGTACCCTCAAGAGCGAAGATTCTTTCTCAGAATGTAGAAAGATTAGGCTTTGCCAATGTAGTGGTTCTTAATGAAGGACCTGACAAGCTTGCGGAGAGATTCGAGGGTTATTTTGACAAAATCATAGTTGATGCACCATGCTCCGGAGAAGGCATGTTCCGTAAGGATGAGACAGCCGTAGCAGAGTGGAGCGAGGATAATGTGCACATGTGTGCCGAGAGACAGGATTTTATTCTTGACTGTGCCGTGCAGATGTTAAAGGAAGGCGGAAGGATGGTTTATTCTACCTGCACATTTGCTCCGGAGGAGAATGAAGGCAGTGTACAAAGACTCATTAACCGTAATCCGGATATCGAGATTGAGAAGGTGGAGCATTTTGACGGTTTTGGTCAGGGTAATGCTGACTGGTGGGAGGAAGCAGACCCAGCAGTTGAAGCGACTATGAGACTTTGGCCGCATAAGATAGAAGGCGAAGGACATTTTGTTGCAGTATTGAGAAAAAATGCAGGATATGAGGGTAAGGTTGCCTTAGCAAAAACTCTGACAGCCAAAAATATCCCTGCAGATTATATACAATTTGCAAAAGAATTTTTTACAGAGGAGCCTAAGGGTGAGTACATGATGTTCGGTGAACAGCTTTATCTTGTTCCGGCGGAGATGTTTTCACTTGATAAGCTTAAGGTTGTAAGGCCGGGGCTTCATATCGGAACAGTTAAGAAGAACCGCTTTGAACCGGCACATGCACTGGCACTTGCCATGAAGCCGGAGCAACTTAGGAATACGGTTAATTTGACCTCTGATTCGCCTGAACTGGCAGCATACTTAAGAGGTGAAACACTTAATGTGAATGGTGAAAACGGATGGTGCGTTATTATGGTTGACGGATATCCGTTAGGACTTGGAAAAAGAGTTAACGGGGTAGTTAAGAATCACTATCCCAAAGGACTTAGATTATAGAAGAAGCAGGAGGGACAGGATGCCTGAAGAAAACAGACCGATTTTGGTAATCGGACATATTAATCCGGACACAGATTCCATATGCTCTGCCATATGTTATGCGAGACTTAAAGAGACTATAACAGGCAAGAAGCATGAAGCAAGGCGTGCAGGACAGATTAATGAGGAAACAAGATTTGTTCTTAGCAAATTCGGTGTGAAAGAGCCTGAATATCAGGATAATGTCCGCATGCAGGTAAAGGATGTAGAGTATCGCGAGACAGAAGGCGTATCGAGAAATATCTCTCTTAAAAGAGCATGGGAGATAATGAAAGAGAAGAACGTAGTTACACTTCCGATAACGAAGCAGAGACGTCTTGAAGGCTTGATTACTGTTAAGGATATTGCTACTTCGTATATGGATGTGTATGATAGCAGGATTTTATCAACAGCGCATACCAAATACAAGAATATAGTGGAGACCCTTGATGCAACTATGCTTGTAGGAAATCCGGAGGAGTATTTTATAGATGGTAAGGTGCTTATTGCGGCAGCTAATCCGGAGATTATGGAGAATTATATAGAGGATAACGACCTTGTTATTCTTGGTAACCGTTATGAATCACAGCTTAGTGCGATTGAGATGAATGCGGGATGTATTGTTGTTTGCGAGGGTGCAGTGGTGGCAACAAGCATCAAAAAGCTTGCCGAAGAGAACGGCTGTAACATAATCTGTACACCTCATGATACTTATACGGTAGCAAGACTTATTAATCAGAGTATGCCGATAAGTTATTTTATGACAAGAGAGGATTTGGTTACATTTTGCACAGATGATTATATCGATGATATAAGAGATATAATGGCGAAAATGCGACACAGAGATTTCCCTGTACTCGATAAAAAGGGCACATATATGGGCATGATGTCAAGAAGAAATCTTCTTGGAACAGAGCGTAAAAAGGTAATTCTTGTTGACCATAATGAGAAGAGTCAGGCGGTAGATGGAATAGAAGATGCAGAGATTATGGAGATTATCGACCATCACAGGCTCGGAACCATAGAGACTATCTCACCGGTTTATTTCAGAAACCAGCCCTTGGGATGTACGGCAACCATCGTTTATCAGATGTACACAGAGAATAATGTCAAGATTGATAAGCAGACAGCTTCACTTTTGTGTGCAGCGATTATCTCGGATACGCTTATGTACAGATCACCTACCTGTACGGAGTTCGATAAGCTGGCAGCAAAGGAGCTTTCGAAGATAGCAGACCTTGATGTAGAGAGCTTCGCAGCGGAGATGTTCAAGGCAGGAAGCAACCTCTCGAAGAAATCAGAAGAAGAGATTTTCTATCAGGATTTTAAAAAGTTTAGTAGTGGAGATATTTCCTTTGGAGTAGGACAGATTACTTCTATGAACGAGGAGGAGCTTTCGGTAATTAAAGGACGTATGCTTCCATATATTAAGAATATGATTACAGTGCATAATATAGACATGATTTATTTTATGCTCACGGATATACAGAATGAGAGCACAGAACTTCTTTTTGCGGGGAATCACGCACAGGAGCTGGTGGCTAATGCTTTTGCGGTGCAGTTCCCGGAAGGTGATGATATTGCATCGGCTAACCTTAAGGGTGTAGTTTCCAGAAAGAAGCAGCTTATCCCTGCTCTTATGAAAGTTATGCAGCAATAAAAGGAGAATACAAATGGGAAAACAGATATGGAGACCCGGAAACATGATATATCCGCTTCCGGCAGTTTTGGCAACAGTAGCGGATAGTAAGGGCAATCAGAATGTACTTACTGTCGGATGGACCGGAACGGTATCAAGCGATCCGGTTATGGCATATATTTCGGTAAGACCTTCAAGATATTCATACAATATGCTTATGGAAACGAAAGAATTTGTGATAAATCTCACAACGGAAGAGTTGGCATTTGCTACGGATTATTGCGGAGTTGTGTCCGGCAGGGATGTTAACAAATTTGAAAAAATGAACCTTACACCGGTTAAAGCACAGCATGTATGTGCACCACTTATCAAGGAAAGCCCTGTTAATATAGAGTGTCGTGTAGTTGAGATTAAAGAACTGGGTGTCCACACGATGTTTCTTGCAGAGGTGCTTGCCGTACATGCAGATGAAAAGTATATGGATGAAAAAGGCAAATTTGACCTTGCAAAAGCTAAGCCGATAGTGTATTCGCACGGAGAATATTATGGTCTTGGTAAAAAGATAGGCAAATTCGGATATAGCGTGGCGAAAAAGAAATAGACATCGGCTAGAGGAGGTTTTTGGTGTGAAGATAAGTAAACTTAGAATCAAAAATTATAAGTCCATTAGAGAACTTTCGATGGAGGATGTTGATTATGCCGTTATTCTGGTTGGCAAGAATAACACCGGTAAAACAGTTGTTATGCATGCAATTCAGGCAATGGTAGGAGCTAAGGAGATAGCACCCTATGATTTCAATGACCCTACTAAGAATATTGAGATAGATGTTACTTTTGAGATAGATTCAGATGATCTTGATATGATGCATGAGAAAGGCATAGTCAGTAAATATAAGAAGCGTGAAGCGTGGGATAGGGATTTTGCACAGAAGCTTCCGAGCTTCGTGGACGGAGAGTTGAAGTTTACATTTGTTGCAACTCCGGAGGGTAAAATTTTCTACAGTGACGGATTTAGGTTGAGTAATCCGAATATTATTAATGTTCTTCCGAAGGTTTATTTTATTGATTCCATGCGTAATATCGAAGAGATAGAAGAAGATATATTTCATTTTCAGGGAAATAAGAGCATGGCAGAGCTTAAGGAGAATGCATGTCTTCTTTCTATTAAGAAGAAATGTAATCACTGCTTTGCCTGCATTGAGCAGATGAAGAAGAAAACGGCAGAGGAGCTTTCGCTTGCAGAGACAACAAGGCTTCTCGAATATAAGCTTTTTCATACTAATCTTAGTGAATTTGCAGACAGACTTAATGAAGGCTTTCACCGTAACAGTAGCATAAATGATGATATTGTCTATAGATTTGATATGGATATAGATAAGGTATTTTCTTTAAAGACATCCATCCATAATAAGGAAAGAGACTATTATGAGGATATACATCAGGTAGGCGCAGGTACAAGAAGCATATATATTATGTCGTTACTTGAAACCTACATAGGCAATGAATCAAGCGTTCCGAGCATAATTATGATAGAGGAGCCGGAGATATACCTTCACCCACAGCTTCAGAAGGCAACCAGTGAGGTGTTATATCGTCTTTCCAAGAAAAATCAGGTGTTCTTTTCGACACACTCGCCTAATATGCTTTTTAATTTTTCGAGTAAGCAGATTAAGCAGGTTGTGCTTGACGACAATTATTCGACGATAGTAAAAGAGGGAGAAGAGATTGATGATATTCTCGATGACCTCGGATATGCAGCTAATGATCTTATGAATGTAAGCTTTGTATTCATCGTAGAAGGAAAACAGGACAGAAGCCGTTTGCCGCTTCTTCTGGAGAAGCATTATTCTGAAATTTATGATGAAGAGGGACGATTGCAGAGAGTTTCAATCATAAGCACTAACAGTTGCACCAACATAAAAACTTACGCTAATTTAAAATACATTAATCAGCTTTATCTTAAGGATCAGTTTCTTATGATAAGAGATAGTGACGGTAAGAAGCCTGAATATCTTGTTAAGCAGCTTTGTAGTTATTATAAGAACAGAGAGGGCGAGGACGAAGGATATATTCCGAGAGTGACCCCGAGAAATGTCTTGGTTCTTAAATATTATTCCTTCGAGAATTATTTCCTTGATCCTAAGGTAATGGCTAAGATAGGTGTGATAAAGAGTGAGGATGAGTTTTATAACACTCTCTATAAGAAGTTCAAGGAACATTTATATAAGCTTACAAGTGTGAAACGTATGCAGAGGATTATAGGCGTTCGAATTAACAGTAAGCAGGATATAATTGATAACATGGAGAGTTTTAGAATCTTCGTAAGAGGGCACAATCTTTTTGATATTTTCTATGGAAGATACAATAAGGAACAGGAAGAGGCTATCTTAAGGAAGTACATTGAGGTTGCACCAAGGGAAAACTTTGCGGATATTCTTAATGCGATAGATAAATTTGTATATTTTGAGAACCGTAAGAAAGAGGATAATGATGAGTAATATAATACTTATAGGCATGCCGGGCTGTGGTAAAAGCACGGTAGGGGTGGTTTTGGCCAAAAATATGGGATATCGTTTTATTGATGCAGATATCGTTATCCAGGAAAGAGAAGGAAAACTCTTATCCGAAATTATAGACGAAAGAGGCTTTGATGGTTTTATTAAGGCAGAGGAGGATGCATGCCTTAGCATAGATTGCACAAAGAGTGTTATTGCAACCGGCGGAAGTGCCGTATATGGTGCGCGTGCCATGGAGCATTTCAAAGAAAT
>JAFTJD010000044.1 GCA_017456585.1 Lachnospiraceae bacterium | reverse complement strand
GATTTTTAATTTATTAAATTTCTTTTTTAATGATGAATTGGCTACACGATAGGTAACATCTGCATCATAGCCTATGCCACAGCTTACCGCGAACTTACGTGTATTACCGTCATTGTGTACTATTCCGTGCTCGACAAGTTTCGTAGAAGTCGAAGATAGAATTAAATTCAAGGCCTCTTCTGAATTACGAGGAAGCGAAAGTCCACGAGCGTAGTCATTGCCTGAACCTGTGGGTATGTAACCGAGGGTAATATACTTATGGTTAGATGTTATGCCGTTATAGACTTCATTAACACTTCCGTCACCACCGAAGATTACTAAAGTAATCGGATTCTCCTCGCAAGCTAAAGAGCTGATGTTGTTTGCAAGCTCTATCGCATGCCCCGGGTATTCGGTATAGTATACAGTATATTCGATAGCCTTGCTAATTAGAATTTGTTCAAGGTTATTCCAGATATTGTGTGCTTCGCCGGAGCGAGCATGAGCATTTACTATAAAATGTATCATATTAATATCCTCATAAAGTCAAAATATCACAAATGCAATTATAGCACAAAGGATGGAGATTAGTCAATGCAAGCTCGAATATGCAGTAGCAGGGATAGTACCTCTCACTTATGTTATTCTCATGTTTCTATATTGACAAAATTTTTGTAAAAATTCGAAAAAAAGTGCTTGACAATTGTGAAATTCGATAGTATACTAGCCAAGTAAGTTCGCAGAAGCGATAGCTTGGAAGCGACCAATGGGGTCTTAGCTCAGCTGGGAGAGCATCTGCCTTACAAGCAGAGGGTCACAGGTTCGAGCCCTGTAGGCCCCATACAATTCAATATGGCGGGATAGCTCAGTTGGCTAGAGCACACGGTTCATACCCGTGGTGTCGTGGGTTCAAATCCCTCTCCCGCTACTAAGTCTTCCGAGGTATATCGGAAGACTTTTTTTATTCTTTAATCAGGGAGGGGCAGACATGCGAATAGGAATGGGTTACGATGTTCATAAATTGGTAGAAGGACGAAAGATGATAATCGGTGGTGTAGAGATACCATATGAGAAAGGACTTCTTGGTCATTCAGACGCAGATGTTTTGTTACATGCGATATCTGATGCACTTCTTGGAGCGGCAGCACTTGGCGATATTGGTAAACATTTTCCTGATACTGATCCTAAATATAAGGGAGTATCCAGTTTGTTGCTTCTTAAGGAAGTTGGAAAACTTCTTGAGGAGAATATGTATTTTATAGGTAATATAGATGCAACAATTATTGCACAGAAGCCGAAGATGGCACCTTATAGGGAAGAAATGCGTATTAATATAGCAGAAGCCTTGAATATTCCGGTGGATAAGGTAAGCATTAAGGCAACTACGGAAGAAGGGCTTGGATTTACCGGAAGTGGAGAAGGAATATCGGCACAGGCGATAGCTTTGCTTGAAACAGTAGACAATTATCGCTATGACAGTATGATGTCTGCTGAGGGAGGCTGTGCGTCCTGTAAAGGTTGCCCTAACAAAAACTAATTATATTTTTTAGTTGACAAATGGGCATCAATTGAATAGACTATCAATTAGAAAACAGATAATGGCCGTGAACGGAAAAGTAACCTGTTTAGGAAGCGACAGAGATAAGATGCCACCGGCTGAAAGCATCTTTTGTGGAATTATGGGTGAAGTGCATCCGGGAGCTTATTGGGTGAGCCTTGGTTAGCTTTGGTTAGCCTGATACGTGTATACGCGTTAAGTATTTGAGGGAAGACTATTAGTAGTCTTAATTAGAGTGGAACCGCGGATTTTTCGTCTCTTATTAGAGATGGAAAATCCTTTTTTTGTGGGAAATAAGGAGGTAATTAGTTTGGGGTTTATTAAATATTTTAAAGAAGAGATCCAGATAATAAAAGAACGAGACCCGGCGATACATTCTATTTTTGAGGTCTTTTTATATCCAAGTTTTAATGCTATACTGAAGTATAGGGTTGCACATAGACTTTACAAATGGAAGTTTTATTTTCTGGCAAGATTGATATCGCAGCGTACGGCAAGAAGAACCGGAATTGAGATTCATCCCGGTGCGACTATCGGTAAGGGGTTGTTTATAGACCATGGGCATGGTGTGATAATCGGTGAAACTGCTATAATCGGAGATAATGTGACGCTTTATCAGGGTGTTACTCTTGGCGGTACCGGTAAGGAGAAAGGTAAAAGACATCCTACCATCGAAGATAATGTTATGATAAGTGCCGGAGCTAAGGTACTTGGTTCATTTACGGTAGGGGAGAATTCGAAGATAGGAGCAGGTTCGGTGGTGGTTAATGAGGTTCCGCCGAATTGTACGGTTGTAGGTATTCCGGGGCGAATTGTCAAGCGAGATAATATCAAGATTCCGAGAACAGACCTTGACCAGGTACATTTACCCGATCCTGTGCTTAATGATATAGAAAGATTGAAAAAGGATAATGAAGAATTAAGAGAAGCACTTTTGACGATTCAAAAGCGACTTGATAATAAATAAAATACGAGGTGAAATATTATGGACAACAAAATGAAGTTTTTTAACACATTAACTAAGAAAGTAGAGCAGTTTGTGCCGAATGAAGAAGGTAAGGTTGCTATGTATACATGCGGACCTACAGTTTATCATTTTGCACATATCGGTAATCTTAGAAGTTATATCATGGAGGATGTTCTTGAGAAATCTCTTAGATATATAGGTTATGATGTGAAACGAGTAATGAATATTACCGATGTAGGACATCTTGCAAGTGACGCGGATACAGGCGAAGACAAGATGTTGAAGGGTGCAAAGAGAGAGAATAAGACTGTAATGGAGATTGCTAAGTTCTATACAGACGCATTCTTTGAGGATTGTAAGAAATTAAATATCAAGAGACCTGACGTTGTAGAGCCTGCAACTAACTGTATAGATGAATTTATTCATATGGTAGAGGTGCTTCTTGAGAAAGGATATGCTTATATTGCCGGAGAAAATGTATATTTTGATACCTCTAAGCTTAAGGAATATCATATTTTCTTTAATCATAATGAGGATGAGCTTCTTGCAGGTGTACGTGATGATGTAAGCGAGGATATTAATAAGAAGAATAAGAATGACTTCGTTCTCTGGTTTACTAAGTCTAAGTTTGAGGATCAGGCACTTAAGTGGGATAGTCCATGGGGAGTAGGATATCCGGGATGGCATATAGAGTGTTCAGGTATCAGTATTAAGCATCTTGGAGAGTATATGGATCTTCACTGCGGCGGTGTAGATAATATTTTCCCTCACCATACCAATGAGGTAGCACAGAGTGAAGCATATCTTGGACATAAGTGGTGTAATTATTGGTTCCATGTGCATCATCTTAATGATAAATCAGGTAAAATGAGTAAATCTAAAGGAGAATTTCTTACCGTATCATTGCTTGAAAGCAAGGGAATTAATCCTTTAGTATACAGAATGTTCTGTTTGCAGTCCCATTATCGTAAGCCACTTGAGTTTTCTTATGAGGTTATGGATAATGTGGCAACTGCTTATACAAAGCTTAAGAAAAAGGTGCTTGAACTTAAAAAGGATGAGCAGGTTGATAAGGCGAAGTTTGATGAGTATAAGACCAGATTTGAGGATGCACTTTGCAATGACTTAAATACTTCATCTGCAATTACTGTAGTATATGACATGCTTAAGGCAACTGATATAAATGATACAACTAAGTATGAGCTTGTTAAGAGCTATGATTATGTATTGTCACTTGATCTTACTAAGGAAGACGAGGTTGAAACGAAAGCTGTTGACGCAGAGCTTGAGAGCTTTATACTTGCTAAGATTGAAGAAAGAGCTGCTGCTAAGAAGGAAAAGGATTTTGCCAAAGCTGATGCCATCCGTGATGAGCTTCTTGCTAAGGGTGTTACAATTAAAGATACCAGAGAGGGCGTAAAATGGGAAATAACACAGTAGACCTGTGTGAATTGATTATAGCAGGTCTTAATGACAAGGAACCTGACATAAGGACATATTCACCTTTGACACTCGCATATATCGGAGATGCCATATATGAGGTAGTGGTAAGAACTCACGTAGTGTCAAAGGGCAATATGCCTGTAAATAAACTTCATGGAATAAGCAGTAATCTCGTGAAAGCGGAAACGCAGGCAAAGCTTGTAAAGCTTCTTGAGGATGAACTTACGGATGAGGAAAAGATTGCCTTAAAAAGAGGCTGTAATTCCAAACCCTATACCAAGGCAAAGAATGCCAGCATGACAGATTACCTCACTGCTACCGGCTTCGAGGCAATGATGGGATATTTGTACCTCAAAAATGAGATGGACAGAATTATCTATCTTGTAAAAGAAGGCTTTATAAGACTGGGCGAGATACAGTAGAAGACGCCACATATGGCAGAATGGAGAATATATGAGATACGAGGAATTGACAGTAGAGGGAAGAAATGCGGTACTTGAAGCATTTCGTTCCGGTAAAACGGTTGATAAGCTTTTTATACTTAGCGGATGCCAGGACGGACCTATACAAAGTATAGTAAGAGAAGCGAAGAAGGGCGATACACTTATACAGTATGTTACAAAGGAACGTCTCGACCAGATGTCAGAGACCGGCAAACATCAGGGCGTTATAGCATATACCGCAGCATATGAGTATGCAGATATAGACGATATGTTTAAACTAGCAGAAGAAAGAGGAGAAGACCCTTTTATATTCTTGCTTGATAATATAGAGGACCCGCATAATCTCGGTGCGATAATAAGAACAGCCAATCTTGCGGGAGCGCATGGTGTTATCATACCTAAGAGAAGAGCAGTAGGGCTTACAGCTACGGTTGCAAGAACCTCTGCGGGTGCACTTAACTATACACCTGTTGCCAAGGTTACCAATATTTCAAAAACCATAGAAGAACTTAAAGAGAGAGGCATGTGGTTCGTGTGTGCCGATATGGGAGGAGAGGTTATGTATAATCTCAATCTTAAAGGTTCTATCGGATTGGTTATCGGTAATGAAGGAGAGGGCGTAAGCAGACTTGTGAGCGAGAAATGCGATTATATAGCATCTATTCCGATGAAAGGTAATATAGATTCACTTAATGCATCCGTAGCTGCAGGCGTGCTTGCATATGAGATTGTAAGACAGAGGTACACATCATGAAATACATGATAGCATCAGATATTCATGGGTCAGCATATTATTGTGAGAAACTGATTGAATGTTTGAAAGAAGAAAAAGCGGACAGACTCATATTGCTTGGAGATATTCTGTATCATGGCCCGAGAAATGATTTGCCAAGGGATTATGCACCTAAGAAGGTTATTGCGATGCTTAATCCGTTAAAGGATAAGATATATTGTGTGCGTGGCAATTGTGATGCAGAGGTTGATCAGATGGTACTTGATTTTCCGATAATGGCAGACTATGCAATTTTTTCGGAAGGAAAATATACCGTTTTTGCAACACATGGGCATGTATACGGACCTGATAGATTGCCGCAGTTAAAAGATGGGGGAATACTTTTGTGCGGACATACTCATGTTCCGGCGTGTGAGCTGTTGGGGAATGAGATAAGATACATGAACCCGGGGTCAGTATCCATACCGAAAGAGGATTCGTGGCATGGCTACATGATATGGGAAAATGACAGCTTTTTCTGGAAAGATTTTGAAGGTAACGTATACAAGACATTTTAGAACAGAAGGTATTCGGGGAATATGGAACAAAACTTTTTTGATGGAGCAGAAAATACCAGTGTTTCGGATGAAGTGTTGGTGGAGAGGCTTCAAAACGGAGAAGAGCAGATAATGGATTATTTGCTTGAGAAATATAAAGACCTGGTAAGAAAAGTGTCTCGTAAGTTTTTCTTGGTAGGTGGAGAAAATGATGACCTTTTGCAGGAGGGAATGATAGGCCTTTTTAAGGCGATAAGAGATTATAACCCTGAAAAAGAAGCTTCGTTTTATTCCTTTGCGGAACTTTGTATTTCAAGGCAGATATATACGGCGATAAATGCCTCAAACCGCAAGAAACATTCGCCGCTTAGGGACTATGTATCACTTAGCGAGAATCCTGCGGAAGACAACGGAGAAAAGGTGCAATTATTGGCAGCCAACAATTTCTACCGAAATCGTAACCCGGAGGAATTAATCCTTGACAAGGAAGAGCTTAATATGATACAATGCGAAATTGAGCGGTGTTTGAGCGAGTTTGAAAAAAGTGTGCTTGGATTATATCTTAATGGTTATAGTTATGACAGGATATCGAAGGAGCTTGATAAACCTTCTAAGTCTGTGGATAACGCACTTTCAAGAATACGAGCTAAACTCCGTAAGATAAACAGGTTATAGAAGATGCTGCCTTGGCTCAGTTGGTAGAGCGTCGCCTTGGTAAGGCGGAGGTCGGCGGTTCAAATCCGCTAGGCAGCTTTAAGTCGAAACAGATAATATCTGCTTTCGACTTTTTTCTTTCCTAACCTATAGTTTATGAATAAATGCTAGAAAAGAACGATATTCTTTAAAAGTTATCGCCGATTACCTTGCCTTTTGCTTGAAAGTATTGTAAAATAATAGGTAGGTTTAAAATCGTTGGAATGGGAGATGAGACTATGAATAATTATGTTATCATGACAGATTCGTCGTGTGATTTGCCGGCAGACATGGCAGTACAGCTTGGAATATCGGTTATACCGTTATCCGTTTTGATTAATAATAACACTTATGCAAACTATTTAGATGGACGTGAGATAGGATTTAAAGATTATTATGCTATATTGCGTTCAGGTGCCATGGGTAAAACATCAGCGGCGAATGTTTTTGATTTTACCAACGAGATGGAGAAATATCTTAAAGAAGGTATGGACATACTTTATCTTGGCTTTTCATCAGCACTGAGCGGAACATATAATTCATCTACTGTTGCAGCAGAGGAACTTAAGGACAGGTATCCGGACAGGAAGATTTTGACGATTGATACTTTATGTGCATCCATGGGACAAGGGCTTATGGTATATCTTGCAGCTAAGAAAAAGAACGAGGGTGCAAGTATAGATGAGGTATACAGCTATGTTGAGAAGACTAAGCTACACCTTTGCCATTGGTTTACTGTAGATGATCTTAATCATCTGAAGAGAGGCGGAAGAGTATCGGCTGTAGCTGCTACTTTTGGTACCATACTTAATATTAAACCGGTTATGCATGTGGATGATGAAGGAAGACTTACTCCTGTTGAAAAGGTTCGAGGTCGTAAAGCTTCGCTTAACGGACTTATTAAGATGATGAATGAAACCATTACAGATAAGAGTATTGCTTTTATCAGCCATGGCGATTGCGAAGAAGAGGCGCTTGCATTGGCAGAGAGAATAAAAGAGATGGGAGTTAAAGAGGTAGTAATAAGCTACGTAGGACCGGTTATCGGAACACATTCGGGACCGGGAACGATGGCGTTATTCTTCTTGGGAACAGCACGTTAATACTAAAGGGGATGAATTAGAGTGGAAAATGAAAAGAGATCTCCCATGAAGTTGAAATTGCTTTTAGCAGGCATAAAAGAAATTGAGGAGAATGGGTTACAGAACTTTTCAATGCGCCAGGTGGCAGCCAGATGTGGTGTTTCCTGTGCAGCGCCTTATAAGCATTTTACAGATAAACAGGAATTTCTGATGGAGATTATTAAGTACATTAATGATGAGTGGAATGAGATTCTGCATCAGATTATTGTGTCTAATGAGGGCGCTCTTAAAGAACTTATTGTGGAAATGTGTATGTCATATGTAAGATTTTTGTTAGATAATCCACATTTCCGTTCGGTCGTAATGCTTAAGGACAATAGTATGACCGAAGAATTTAAGAAAGCTAAGGCGGCGATTAGTGATACAGCCAATGATATCATAGCCAGATATTGTAAGCAGGCGAAGATACCGGATGATGTAAGAGCCGTTAAGCAATATATTATTCGTTCACTGATATACGGAGCAGCTGTGCTTGTAGATAATGGTGAGATTGAATACACAGAAGAATTTGCGGGGCAGATACGTGAAGCTATTAAAGAGCAGATACGCGAAGCATTAGGCCGTTAATTTATATTGACTAATATGTGGAGGACATAAAAATGTTTCAGATTAATGAGAATTATTTAAAATTACCGGGAAGTTATCTCTTCTCAACAATTGGTAAGAAGGTTAGTGCATTTACAGCAGCTAATCCTGACAAGAAGATTATTAGATTGGGAATAGGTGATGTTACATTACCGCTTGCACCGGCTGTTATTGAAGCTATGCATAAGGCTGTAGATGAGATGGGAAATGCAGATACTTTCCATGGTTATGCACCTGATTTAGGATATGAATTCCTTAGAACTGCAATCGTAGAGAACGATTACAAGGCAAGAGGTGTTGATATCTCTATAGATGAAATTTTTGTAAGTGATGGTGCGAAGAGTGATTCCGGTAATATTGGCGAGATATTTGGCGATAACAACAGAATAGCTGTATGTGACCCTGTATATCCCGTATATGTTGATTCCAACGTTATGGCAGGCAGAACGGGAGAATATATAGCAGATAAGGAAAGATGGAGCAATGTAATATATATGCCATGTACAGCTGATAATAACTTCTCACCTGAACTTCCAAAGGAAACACCGGATATGATATATCTTTGCTTCCCTAATAACCCTACAGGTTCAACTATTACTAAGGCTGAACTTCAGAAGTGGGTTGATTATGCGATTAAGGTAGGTGCAGTTATTATTTATGATGCTGCATACGAAGCATATATTTCTGAGGAAGATGTACCTCATTCAATTTATGAATGTAAGGATGCTAAGTCATGTGCGATTGAGCTTAGAAGTTTCTCTAAGAATGCAGGTTTTACAGGAACAAGACTTGGATTTACAGTAGTTCCTAAGGAACTTAAGTGTGGTGATGTTTCTCTTAACGCTTTATGGGCGAGAAGACACGGAACTAAGTTTAATGGTGCACCATATATTATTCAGAGAGCGGGCGAGGCTGTTTATTCTGAGGCAGGTAAGGCACAGACTAAGGAACAGATTGCTTACTATATGAATAATGCGAAGATTATCAGAGAAGGATTACTCGGAGCAGGTTTTGAGGCCTTCGGTGGAGTTAATGCTCCTTATATCTGGTTAAAGACTCCTGACAAGATGACATCATGGGAATTCTTTGATTATCTTCTTGAAAAAGTTAACATTGTCGGAACTCCGGGTTCAGGCTTTGGTCCAAGCGGAGAGGGATATTTCAGACTGACTGCTTTCGGAAGTTATGAGAATACTCTCGCTGCAATCGAAAGAATTAAGAATATATAAAATAACTTGCTTTTTTTGAAGCTACAGTATATTATAGAAATGGAAGGTTTTTTACATTTAAAATATATATTTTTTGGGGGAACAAATGGCAAAGAAGAGAGTAAGAACCAGAGAACTGGAAGTAGGTATGATAGTTGCGGATGATATATATTCGCTTAACGGTCAGCTTATTTTAGGAAAGCACTCTATATTGACTGAGAGATTATTGGCTAAGTTGAATTTTTATTCGATTCCCTCAATTTCTATTGAAGAAATTGAAAATGATGAGCCAATAAGCGGCACATTATCAGCTATAGTTAAGAAGAGTGAAGAGTATACAAAGTTTAGAGAAGAGTTTAATAATGTCGTTAAGGATTTGGATAACATCATGGGCAAGCTCATGGTCGGAACCTTAACACAGACAGATTTGGTAGATATTGTATCTAAGGAAAGTGAACTTTTCTTCAGAAAAGAAGACAGATTCAGCTTCATTGATATGTTCCACAATATGCGTGAGATGTCAGATGCAGTACTTACACATTCACTTAATGTTTCCATCGTTTCTGTTATGATAGGAAGATGGCTCGGAATGTCTAAGGCAGATCTTGAGATTCTTGCAGTTGGCGGACTCTTACATGACATTGGTAAGCTTGAGATATCAGAGGCTATTCTTAATAAGCCTGAGAGACTTACAGATCAGGAATATGCTATTGTTAAAGGACATGCTATTAAGGGTTATCAGCTTCTTAAGAATGCGAAGATAGACGAGAGAGTATGTGAGATAGCACTTAGCCATCATGAGAGATGTGATGGAACAGGATATCCTGCGAAGCTTAGGGATGCGCAGATGTCCAAATATGTTAAGGTAGTAGCTATCGCAGATGTTTATGATGCGATGACGGCAGGTCGTCCGTACAGAGATGCGATTTGTCCGTTTGCTGTTATTAAGAGGTTCCAGGATAACGGCTTACAGCAGTTTGATACATTATTTATCATGACATTCCTTAATAAGATTGCGGATACATACAATCATAGTGCAGTAAGATTGAATGACGGAAGAGAAGGCGAAGTTATTATGATTAATAAGAACAACCTTTCAAGACCGGTTGTTCGTGTTGGTGATACATATATTGATCTTTCAACAGAGAAGGATTTGTTTGTAGATGCGATAATTTAGTTTGAACAATATAAAACACACTTGTGAATACAGGTGTGTTTTACTATTTGGAGAGTGATATAGATATGAAGCAATGGTATATATATGCTAAGAAGGCTGATTTCAATGCTATTGCAGAGAAATACGGTATTAGTCCTATAACAGCGCGAATTATCAGAAACAGAGATATTGAGACGGATGAGCAGATTAAGATGTTTCTGAATGGTGGGATGGGACTGCTTAACGATGCCAAGAAGATGAAGGATATCGATAAAGCCTCAGATATAATACTAACGAAGATAGAACAAGGTAAGAGAATCAGAATAATCGGTGATTATGATATAGACGGAGTAACTTCCATATATTTGCTTCTTAGAGCACTTAAAAGATGCGGGGCATGGGTTGACGGAAGAATACCACACAGGATTAAAGATGGTTACGGAATTAATGAAGCCCTTATTAAAGAAGCATATGATGACGGAGTTGATACCATAGTTACATGTGACAATGGTATCGCGGCATATTCTCAGATTGAATATGCCAATAGTCTGGGAATGACAGTTGTCGTTACAGATCACCATGACATACAGTATAAGGATACGGAGACGGGACGTGAATACATTATACCTCCGGCAGCGGCAGTGGTTAATCCTAAACAGAAGGATTGTAATTATCCTTTTGAGGGACTTTGCGGGGCTGCGGTTGCATGGAAATTAATAAAAGTAATATATTCGAAAGCTGATATTCCTGAAACCGAATGGGAAGATTTTATTGAACTCGTTGCTATGGCAACCATAGGCGATGTGATGGACCTTAAGGATGAGAATAGAATTATTGTAAAAGAAGGGCTAAAGCGAATTGCTAATACTAAAAATATGGGACTTCGTGCCCTTATTGCGGTCAATCAGCTTAACCCAATGGCCATTAGTGCTTATCACATAGGTTTTGTTATAGGTCCCTGTCTTAATGCCGGAGGTCGACTTGATACAGCATACATGGCATTAGAGCTTCTTATGTCTGAAACAAAAGAAGAAGCTGAATCAAGAGCCGGAGAGCTAAAAGCGCTTAATGAAAGCCGTAAAGAGATGACAAGGCAAGGCGTAAATAAAGCAGTGAATATGATAGAATCTACTACACTTTGTGACGACAATGTGCTTGTAATATATCTTCCGGATTGCCATGAGAGTCTTGCAGGCATAATTGCAGGAAGAATCAGAGAGACATACTATAAACCTGTGTTGGTTATCACCGATGGAGAAGAAGGACTTAAAGGTTCCGGACGCTCTATTGAAAACTACAATATGTTTGAAGAACTTGTGAAGGTAAGAGATTGTTTGGATAAATTTGGCGGACATCCTATGGCAGCCGGACTTTCGTTAAAGAAAGAGAAGCTTGATGAATTAAGAGAGAAGCTAAATAATAATTCTACATTAACGGATGAGGATTTAGTAGAAAAAATCTGGATAGACATAGCCTTGCCGTTTGCTTACGCTACGGAAGAGCTTATTTATGAGCTTAAGAAACTTGAACCATTTGGCAAAGGCAATACTAAGCCGGTTTTTGCTACAAGAAATGTTACGGTTATTGATTATAGATTAATCGGTTCTAATCGCAACGTGCTTAAGATGATGCTTAAGGATGAAGCGGGTACTGTAATGCCGGGAATATGTTTTGCTGATGCTGCCAAGCTTGAAGAAAAGATAAGAAGTGAAGGCAATGTTATGTCAATATTGTATTATCCGGATATAAATGAGTATAATGGTAATAAAAGTGTACAAATAGTAGTAACCGATTTTAGATAAACTATATTGTTTGGATATTTCGAAACTATATTATTGATAAAGAGGAGATATTTTATGGAGAAAAGTGGTTTGATAAAAAGAGAAGAAGTGGCAGCAGAGTTTAAATGGGCTTTAGAGGATTTATATGAGAACGAAGCTGCATGGAGAGATGAATATAGTAAGGCAGAAGCATTGATAGATGCTTATCAGGAGAAGTATGAAGGCAAGCTTGCCGATAGTGTGGATGTCTTTTGGGAGGCACTTAAGGATAATAGTAAGATGAATCTTCTTGCTGAGAGACTATATGTTTATTCTAATCAGAAGCTTCATGAGGATACAGGTAATTCGGATAGTCAGGCACTAGCAGGTAAGGCGCAGAACTTAATTGTTAAGCTTGAGGGAGCTACTGCATTTGTAGAACCGGAGATTCTTGCTATGCCTAAGGATAAGCTTGATGAATATATGAAGGATGATAAGCTTGCTGACTACAGACAGAAGATAGATGATCTTGTAAGAAACAGAGAGCATATTTTAAGTGCAGAGAAGGAAGAGCTTCTTTCACAGGTTAGTGAATTCGCAGGCGGAGCAGAGGATATTTTTTCAATGTTTAATAATGCGGATCTTAAATTCCCGGAGATTAAAGATGAGGATGGTAACTTGGTTGCAATAACTCACGGAAGATATTCGATGTTCATGGAATCTGCTAACAGACAGGTGAGAAAAGCAGCATTTGAGGGAATGTATCATACCTATGATAAATACAAGAACACTCTTGCAGCAATTTACAATACAAGTGTAAAGAAGGACTGTTTTTATGCTAAGGTGCGCAATTATAATTCGGCACTTGAGGCTGCTCTTGGAAACAGTAATATCCCGGTAGAAGTATATGATAACCTTATTGCGGCAATTCATGAAAGTCTTCCTATTTTCCACAGATATGTGGCACTCAGAAAGAAATGCCTTAAGCTTGATGAACTTCATATGTATGATGTGTATGCTCCGCTTGTATCTGAAGTGGACATGAAGATAAACTATGAAGAAGCGAAGAAGATAGTTAAGGATGGACTTAAGCCTATGGGAGAGGATTACCTTAATTCACTTCAGAAGGGCTTTGATAATAAGTGGATAGATGTATACGAGAATGAAGGAAAGAGAAGCGGGGCATATTCATGGGGAGCTTATGGTACCCATCCATATGTATTGCTTAATTATAATGATACACTCAACAACGTGTTTACTTTGGCGCATGAGATGGGGCATGCACTTCATTCATACTATTCAGATGCAAACCAGACATATGATAATGCGGGATATAGAATTTTCGTGGCAGAGGTAGCCTCTACCTGTAATGAAGCATTACTTATCAACCACATGCTTGCCAATACCACGGATAAGAAAGAGAAAGCATATCTTATTAATTATTTCCTTGAGCAGTTTAAGGGGACAATGTTCAGACAGACTATGTTTGCTGAATTTGAGAAAAAGACTCACGAACTTGTAGAAGAGGGCGAGACACTTAACGTTAAGCTTCTTAATGATATGTACAAGGAATTAAACGAGACATATTTTGGTAAAGATATGGTAAGTGATGATGAGATAGCTCTTGAGTGGTCAAGAATACCGCATTTTTACACTGCTTTCTACGTATATCAATATGCAACCGGTTTCGCAGCTGCCATTGCACTTTCTAAGAGAATTCTCGAGAAAGGCGAAGAAGCAGTTAACGATTATATGAAATTCCTTACCGGCGGATGTTCAAAGTACCCAATCGAACTTCTTAAGCTTGCGGGAGTAGATATGGCATCTCCTGAACCCGTAAAAGCTGCTATGGCTGTATTCGAGGACTTGCTTAATCAGTTTGAAGAACTTATGTCATAGGGAATTGATGCATTTGTGTGAAAAAATTGATATAATTCTGCAAAAAACTTCTTGACAAAAAACTTATGATATAGTATACTCATTTTTGTGCTGATGAACAGCACAAAAATGCGCGAGTGGCTCAGTGGTGGAGTATCGCCTTGCCAAGGCGAGGGTCGCGGGTTCGAATCCCGTCTCGCGCTTAAAAAATAAGAATCGGTCGAAAGACCGGTTCTTATTTTTTTGACCCCGAAGGGGTCAGAACCCATGCGTGAAACCCGCATGGGTTCGACGTCTTCGCTTCGCTCCGGTCGGTGCAGAGCCGACCTCCCCTGGACGTCGTGCACCCCGTCTCGCACTCTTAAATAAGAATCGGTCGAAAGACCGGTTCTTATTTTTTTGAGCGCGAGCGCTCAAGAACCCATGCAAACATGCATGGGTTCAGGTCGTCTACGTTCCACTTCGGTCCGTCCAGAACTGACATCCACTGGATGTCATGGACCGCTCCGCTCCGTTTCGCGCGAGCACCGCAATTACCGCCTAGAGCAAGAGAAAGTAGTTGTCAGGCGGTAAAAAGTAGAATAGCCACGGCGAAATTACCGCCTAGAGCAAGAGAAAGCAGTAG
>JAFTJD010000003.1 GCA_017456585.1 Lachnospiraceae bacterium | reverse complement strand
GGATATCGTTATCACGACGGTATACGTTAGCACGTGGGTTGTCCCATGAACGGAATACAGCCTGGATAGCTCCCATTAACTGAACCTTTGGATCTGTAGGGAAATCCTCACCGATCTTTGACTTGTACTCAGCCTTGAACTGATTAGCAAGCTCCTTAAGATCTTCAGCTGTAAGCTCAACGTCCTGCTTAACGCCCTTTTCTTCTTTCATCTTGTCGATAAGTTCTTCAAAGTACTTCTTACCAACTTCCATAACTACATCAGAATACATCTGGATGAATCTTCTGTAGCAGTCCCAAGCCCAACGTGGGTTGCCTGACTTCTCAGCCATTACATTAACAACTTCCTCGTTAAGACCTAAGTTAAGAATTGTATCCATCATACCAGGCATAGATGCTCTGGCACCTGAACGAACAGAAACGAGAAGTGGATTCTCTTTGTCTCCGAACTTCTTTCCTGTAATCTCTTCCATCTTTACAACGTACTCATTAATCTGAGCCTGAATCTCGTCGTTAATCTTACGACCGTCCTCATAATACTGTGTACATGCCTCTGTTGTGATTGTGAAACCCTGTGGTACAACGTCAGCACCGATGATTTTTGTCATCTCAGCAAGGTTAGCACCCTTACCACCGAGAAGGTTACGCATAGTTGCATCGCCTTCGCTAAACAAATATACCCATTTTGTCATCTCTTTATCCTCCTACGATTAATTACCCGCTGATTGGTTTCGGCGGGTATAAAGAATATGTATATCGCACATATTGTAACATTGAATTCGGCAAAATGCAACACTTTTTAAGCCTCTTTCTAATGTTTTGTTAAGATTTTATCAAATTCAGCCATGCAGAAATATAAATATAACTTGTCTACGGGAAGCTCGCTTACCGGTAGCAAGTTATATTTATATTTCTATATGGTGAATGCCTGTAAGCGAGAAGTAGCCGCATAGCGGCGTATTCGAGCTTGGCATGGCTGAATTTGATAACATTTAACTGAGTAAACTCGCTTACTCTAACTCTTCAAACACTTCGGCATACCTTGTATTTGGCGGATATGCTTTTGCCTCTGCATACCCCTGACTTACAAGAATCGCATTAAGCATGTATTTTTCAATATCTCTTTCGCTATCGATATTCACATCATCCTCAAGCCATACATAGGCAAGTGTCCTTTCATACTGGTCATACTGGTCGACATCATACTGGATATATAAGGTATCTCCCTCTTTAAGCATGCCTTTAAGATGCTCTGATGCAGCCTTTCCTTCCTCAGTATTCTTAGATTCATCACTATGTACACTCTCGGCCGCATTTATTCCTATCAGTCTTACCTTTACATTTTCTTCATCTAACTTAACCACTATTGTATCTCCGTCCACCACCCTAACGAGGCTCACCTCTATAAGCGCTTCATCCGCATTACGGTCAGTAATGCTCTGATATGTCTTAAATGCAAAAAAAGCCAGCAATAACGCTATAACTATTCCCAAATATCTCTTCTGTCTTTTATTCATAAATACCATCCTCTAAAACAAAGGCTGTCACTTAATGCACCTTTAAGTCCACTATGTAACAGCCCTATCATCTTTATTTATTATTCGGAATATTTTCCAAAAGAAGATTATATTCTATACCAAATCTTAGAACATAAACTTATTCTCAAAATATGCCTTAAGATCTTCAATCTTAACTCTCTCCTGAGCCATTGTATCTCTGTCACGAACAGTTACTGCACCGTCGTTCTCTGACTCAAAGTCATATGTGATACAGAATGGTGTTCCGATTTCATCAAGTCTTCTGTAACGCTTTCCGATGTTACCTCTGTCATCGAATTCACAGTTGTAATATTTGCTGAGTTCAGCATATATCTTCTCTGCGCCCTCATTTAACTTCTTAGAAAGTGGTAACACACCAATCTTAACAGGTGCAATTGCCGGATGGAAACGAAGTACTGTACGGATATCTCCGTCGCCAAGGTCTTCTTCATCATACGCTGCACAAAGGAATGCAAGTGTTACACGGTCTGCACCAAGTGATGGCTCGATAACGTATGGAACATATTTCTCTCTTGTCTCATCATCGAAATAGCTCATGTCCTCGCCTGATGTATTCTGATGCTGTGTAAGGTCATAATCTGTTCTGTCAGCGATACCCCAAAGTTCTCCCCAACCAAATGGGAAAAGGAACTCGATATCTGTAGTAGCCTTACTGTAGAAGCAAAGCTCCTCAGGTGAATGGTCTCTTGCTCTCATCTCGTCTTCTTTGATTCCAAGAGTCTTTAACCAGTCAATACAGAACTGCTTCCAGTATGCAAACCACTCAAGGTCTGTTCCCGGTGCACAGAAGAATTCTAATTCCATCTGTTCGAACTCTCTTGTACGGAATGTGAAGTTACCCGGTGTAATCTCATTTCTGAAAGACTTACCAATCTGACCGATACCGAAAGGAACCTTCTTTCTTGATGTTCTCTGAACATTTTTGAAGTTTACGAAGATACCCTGTGCTGTCTCAGGTCTTAAATATACTGTGTTCTTAGCATCCTCAGTAACACCCTGGAATGTCTTGAACATAAGGTTAAACTGACGAATATCAGTAAAATTCTTCTTACCGCATGAAGGACATACGATGTCGTGTTCATCTATGAACTTCTTCATCTCATCATTTGACCATGCATCAACAGAACCCTCGATTGTCATGCCTTTGTCTGCAAGATAATCCTCGATTAATTTATCAGCTCTGAATCTCTCATGACACTCTTTACAATCCATCAAAGGATCTGAGAATCCGCCAAGATGTCCTGAAGCTACCCATGTCTGTGGGTTCATAAGAATCGCACAGTCAACACCTACGTTATATGGACTTTCCTGTACGAATTTCTGCCACCATGCCTTCTTTACGTTGTTCTTCAACTCAACACCAAGATTGCCATAATCCCATGTGTTAGCAAGACCGCCATATATCTCAGAACCCGGATATACAAAACCTCTTGACTTAGCTAAAGCAACGATTTTTTCCATTGACTTTTCCATTGTTTATACCTCTCTATTCTCTCTTCTTTTGATTACTCATATATTATATAAGACCGGCAGTTCGCAGGAATCTGCACGGTTTTCTTATCAATTTTGTCTACGTGTCCGCTAACATACAAAACTTTACCCGGAAGCTTTATCGTAGTCTCTTCCGTAGGTGTCATAATCGCAATTCTCTTGCCGGTATCATATACTGCATCCGCAAGTGCGACATCATCCAGTTCTTTATACTCCACAAAATCCGTCTCGAATAAATATCCGTCATCCATCGCACTTCTTACTGTAGATATATAAAGTTCTTCCTGATTAAAGCTATAGTAATCTTCCGCATTTGCATACTTAATTATTACCTTAACTTTATTCTTGTCACCTTCTACACCAACAAATGTCAAAGCTTCCCTGAGCTCATAATAATTAAAGTCTTCAATCTCCGTCTTCGTATATTCCTCAAGTTCAGACACGTCATAATACTCTTTATCAAGAGTACCGACTATCGTGCTTACAAGTGTGGAGTCCGAATTAACGAAAAGTGTATTCTCATCTGCATCATACTTCTCAGCCTCGGTTTTACCGCATCCGGCTGTCGCAAGGAGCAAAACAGCAACCAGCGAAACACATACCCTTAATAATACATTCGAATTACGCATAACGCAACCCCTTTCTATAAAAAATATGCCTTAATCATGCTTAATTTCAACTGTTAACCACAGTTTACTATCAAAAACGGATAATTTCAACCACAAAATACCAAAGAATGGCCTCAAGTGATAAAACCCTGCAATATTTCCAATGAATTCATCTTTCTGTCAACAAATCGTTTAATCTCTTTATCTATTATCTGTCCAAGCTCACGAAGTACCTCTTCTTTTAATGTAAAAGTATATAGCTTTTCTATCGTAGCAGTTATTATATATTGAAGTGTATATGCCGTTGCCTCCGTAATCATAACTGCTCCCACATGATTATTCCCGGCACACTCATCGCATATAAAACCGTTTTTTTCAAAATCAAAATATCTGAAATTCTTTTCTTCATTACATATCATACACGAAAAGACATTAGGATATTCCCCATTAATGGTCATTAATTTCAATTCAAAAATTCTTCTTATAAGTTCATTTGGCAAAGATTCTTTTAAAAGTGCCCTAAATGACTGATAAAGAAGCTTTATCATCTCTGTTCCGTCTATATTTTCTTTAGCATAGTAGCCTGCAAATTCCATAAAATAGTAGCCATACATGGTTCCTTCAAGGTCATTTGAAAGCTCCTCAAAATAATTCTTGATACGCATAGCTTCCACAGTATATGAACTTTTTCCCTCAAACAAATCAAACTCACCAAAAGAAAAGGGGCGGCTTCCTGCCATCTGCGCATTGCCCGGGCGTCGTGCGCCCTTTGCAAATGCAGATATCTTCCCCTTTTCTCTGGTAAGTATTACAATTCGTTTATCATATTCGCCTACGGGTTGTGCCGCTATAACCATCCCCGTCACCGTATATGTTTCGCCCATAGTAATCTCCTGATTAATCATCCGTTCCCGCTATGTTAGTGCCCGTCATCATATCGCAGCTTATTGGACTACTTACCTTATAATCATTTCTGATACTTCGTTCAATGGCTGCCATATCATTGTCGGTGCAAAACAGCTCTCTGTCTGCCTGCTCTATGCTGTCATGTCTGTACTTTAGATAATCCTCTATTCTTCCGGTCATGGTAAAGCGTTTCCACTCTTCCTCATATCCCATACAATAGGTCGCCCCCTTAATCTTATATGATTATGGTTTCCTATCCCTGATTATCTATACTGTCAAAAACTTACTCCATATCTTTCTTTGCATCATAGCCATAATTCTTGATAAGAAAATCGCTGTCACGCCATTCCTTCTTAACCTTTACCCAAAGCTTAAGATTGGCCTTACACTCAAGCATATCCTCTATATCTCGTCTTGCTGCACTTCCGATACGTTTAAGCATAGCCCCCTGCTTACCTATAATAATACCCTTATGAGAATCTCTTTCACAAATGATGGTTGCATCTATATCCGTAATGTCTCCTGACGGTCTATCCTTCATTCTGTCAATTGACACGGCTATTCCATGCGGAATCTCGTCTTCTAAGATTCTAAGTGCTTTTTCTCTTATTAGCTCCGCAACTATCTGCCTCATAGGCTGGTCTGTCACCGTATCCTCGTCATAAAACGGAATTCCATAAGGAAGATACTGGTAAAGAACCTTAAGTAACTCATCCGTATTATTGCCCTTCAATGCTGACACAGGTACAATCTCGGCAAAATCATATATTTTTCTATAGGTGTCTATAAACTCAAGAATCTCGTCTCTTTTTACGGTATCCACCTTATTGATAACCAATATAACCGGTGTTTTTACCTTCTTAAGAATCTCGGCAATATGCTGTTCTCCAGCTCCGACATAATTGGTCGGTTCTACAAGCCATGCAATCACATCAACATCCTTAAGAGTACGCTCGGCAACATTTACCATATACTCTCCAAGTCTGTTCTTTGCCTTATGAATTCCCGGTGTATCAAGAAAAACAATCTGTCCCTCATCAGATGTATAAACCGTCTGAATTCTGTTACGTGTTGTCTGTGGCTTGTTCGAGGTTATCGCAATCTTCTGTCCGATTAAACGATTCATCAAAGTAGACTTACCTACATTCGGTCTTCCTATCAAAGCAACAAAACCTGATTTATATTTTGCATTATCAATATCCATATTTTCCTCCAACATTAATCTTATATGGTATATTCTAATGCATTTTTTTAAGAAAAACAAACTCTTTATTAAAAATCTTGAATTTTATTCACCATATTCGAGTTTGCTTACTGAAACTTCATACGCTACCCTCTTCTCGCCCTCGTTTTCATCAATTTTCTTAAGATATTCCCTACTCTGAACTCTTCCCCAGATTCTGATTTTACCGCCTACCTCAAAGCCTGCTGCAAAACGTGCATTTCTTCCCCATGCAATACACGGAATATAATCTGATTTGCCGTAAGGGCGGTTAACTGCTACCAAAATATCTGCTATCTCTCTGCCAAGCGGTGTCTTTCTGTAAATAGGTGCTTTGCAGATAAATCCTTCTAAGAATATCTGGTTTGTTTTGGAATTTTCTTCCTCTTCATCAATGAAATTCCAGTCACGAACAAAAATCGAAAGAACCAGTCTGTTCTTCATTCCTTCATGTCTGTTATAAGAGCGGAACTGTCCTGAAACCTCCACGAACTGTCCTCTGTAGTCCTGTGTAACATCCACAAGACGCTCGGATACCATTAACGGAATCCTGTCGTACTGATTACTGAGTCTGCTTACTGCAACTTCCAACACATAGAATCCCTCGCCAAAAACTTCATGGCTGAATTCAAAATCAGAAACTACCTCCCCTATAATGCTGACCCTGTTGTTCTCAATTACCTTATCTGTCATACCTGTATTTCTCCCTTTCTGTCTGTATTTTCCAGTACACTATATGCTTATGATTCTGAAAAGACATTTATACCATATTTTTTCCAAAAATGAAACAATTTATACATTCTTAACAATTCTAAGAAATTACGACATTTTTTTGATATTAAGAACTTAAATAATTGGTATAGTTTTATCTTGCAATTTGGTAAATACTTTGATAGAGTGTAACTATAAATACAAGGAAATGAGGTTTTCTAATGAGCGATTTTAATAACAACCTTCCTGAGCAGGAAGAAGAAATGACCGTAACATTATCACTTGACGACGGAAGCACTGTTGAATGTGCTGTTTTAACTATTTTTGAAGCTAATAATGGTAATGACTACATTGCCCTTTTACCTATCAGCGGTCCGGAAGCTGAAACCGGAGAGGTATTTTTATACCGTTACACAGAGGATGCAGATGGCAATCCTAATCTTGCTAATATTGAAGATGATGAGGAATTTGAGATTGTTTCAGATGCCTTTGATGAATTTCTCGACGAGCAGGAATTTGACGAACTAGTAGAAGAAGATGAGGAATAAGATTAACGGCTGTCTTTAATGGCAGCCCTTTTTCTATGGATGCAGATACAAGAACACGAAGTACTTCTTCAAACTATCTCACAACACTACGAAAAGAGACTTAACCATGATTGTAATTCTAACTGCTCTCCGTTTTGAGGCCACACCTTTTATAAAGCACTATTCTTTAAAAAGGGATTCTTCTTATAAACGCAATGAGCTTTACCGTAACAACGACAACAGCATACTGCTTCTCGTGACTCGTAGCGGCAAGCTTCCATCAGCCATTTCACTTACGGAATTCCTGACAACATACAAGCTTACACCTTACGACCACCTGATAAATGTAGGAATATGCGGCACCTCTGCCACAGACAATATCGGTTCAGTTTATCTTTGCAATCGTATCCTTGATCACGATACTGCCAAATACTATTATCCCGATATGCTATATTCACATAATTTTTCTGAAGCTGGCATTGAAACCTTCTCCGTACCGGTTAACGAAAGCATGACGACTAAAGAATCCTTGGTTGACATGGAGTCTTCAGCACTTTTTGTTGCGGGCAGCACATTCTTATCGCCTCATCAGATGCACTTTCTCAAGATACCATCTGATATGCTTGAGCCTGACAAAGTATCTAAGAATGACGTAAATACTCTTATCTTAGATTCTGTTCCCATAGTAACTGAATGGATAGACCACTTAGTATCCCTATCCAATGCTGAAACCTCTGCTTATGGTTTCCCCACATCGCTCTTTCCTGAGGAACAGAAGTTATTTGATACTATATCGGAAAGCCTTAGATTGTCCGTAACCATGAAAGAACAGCTTCTTCAGCTTTTTATATATCATAAGCTTATACACGGAGATTTATCAGATATAGATTTTTGCCCTCCGATAGGCAACGTAACTAATCAGAAAAGGAAGATTTTATTTGAAGACTTGCGACAACAATTTTTACAATAAACCATTCGAATATATATATGTAGAAGATGACTGTGCCGGATATGCAGCCACCACTGAGCATATCCTCTCACATTTTCCTGATGCCACGCTAATTCCGATACACCATTATAAAGATGTTTTTAACCGTAAGAACCAGAATGCTACGGTGCAGCGAAACTCCAGACAGCTTATTCTTGCAGTGTGCAAAGAAACCTGGATATATCCCGGTGCACCTGTATGCCAGGATTTCGGCAACGATAATTTTTACTATGCATCTCTTATGATGAATTGCATATTTGATTGCGAATACTGCTACCTTCAGGGAATGTATCCGTCCGGACACCTCGTAGTCTTCGTAAATATAGAGGATTGTTTCGCAAGCCTCGATTCTTTACTTAAAGAACATCCTGTATATCTTTGCATATCATTCGATTCCGATTTAATGGCTTTCGAAAATGTAACCGGATATATTGGCAAATGGATTGAATACTGCACATCACATCCTGATCTTACCGTGGAGGTTCGTACCAAAAGTGCTAATTTCGGGGCTATCTCCCACCTTGCAGCACCTCCCAATCTTATTCTTGCATGGACGCTTACGCCCGATTATGTCACTCATAATTTCGAGCACAAGGTTCCGGGACTTGATGCACGAATAAGTGCTGCCTGCCTGGCAATACAGCATGGCTATAAGGTAAGACTGTGTTTTGACCCTATACTACATTTTCCTGATTTCAAATCAGTATATTCTGACTTTTTCAAATATGTATTCGATCACATCTCTCCACATTCGATTAAAGATGTAAGTTTTGGAGAGTTTCGAGTATCATGTGATTATATAAAGAAAATGCGAAAGCTTCGTCCCGCATCATTGGTACTTCAATATCCCTATGATACCTCAACAGGAGTAGCTACCTACGATGCAGACCTTAGTAAGACTCTTACAGATTACATATATCAAGAAATATCGCTGTATGTACCATCTGACAAAATATACATCTGGAAGGGAGATAATACTAATGACTAACACTCCTTATGCTCTCGTCACAGGAGCTTCAAGCGGCATCGGACTTGCCATAAGCCGAACCCTTATTGCCAACAACATACATGTATATGGCATCGGCCGTTCATTCGATACTCCTATTGTTTCAGAGCTTTTTACCCCTATCGTATGCGATTTAACCAAAACCGGTGAACTTACAAACACAATCAATAAATTAAAAAAAGATATTCCATTTTCATATGTTATCCATAATGCCGGTGTAGGATATTTTGGTCCACACGAGGAACAAAATCCTGCTAAAATACATGAAATGACCTGTGTTAATCTGGAGGTTCCAATGCTTCTTACCAATCTATTGTTAAGAGACATTAAGGCTTGTAACGGAACCTTTATATTTATTTCCTCCGTTACCGCCCACAAAAGCAATACCCATGGTTGCGCTTACGGAGCTACCAAAGCAGGTCTTTCAAGCTTTGCGAGAAGTCTATTTGACGAAGTTCGAAAATATGGTGTAAAAGTTGTGATTATACATCCTGATATGACGCAGTCAAACTTCTATCGCAATGCCAATTTCACAGCCTGCGACGATTTATCAACAAGTCTTATCCCGGAAGATATAGCCAACGCAGTTGAAGCAGTTATTAAACAGCGTGACGGTCTGGTTATTAACGAAATCACTCTCGTACCGCAATACCATCGTATAGAGCGCAAAAGCTAACTTTTCAACCGGTTTAACTTATACTATGTATAATAATTATAAATAACAAATGCTAAATGGAGTTGCTATGAGTAATTTAAAAGAATACATTAGAGCTTTTTTCAAAAAAATAAAATTTGTATCTGTTCATTTTTTTCAATACATTATATTTGCAATTGTCATAGGAATACTTGTCGGACTTGTTGGCTCAGCATTTTATCACTGTATGCACTATGCCACAGTCTTAAGGGAAACCTATTCTTGGATACTATATCTTCTTCCTTTAGGCGGCCTATTAATTGTAGGTGACAACTATCTTTTTAAAGATAAAACTCCTCAAGGAACCAACATTATACTTAAATCAATCCGTAATAAAGAACATATTCCGCTTAAGGTTGCACCAACCATATTTATAGACACAGTCCTAACTCATCTTTTTGGTGGTTCTGCCGGTCGTGAAGGAGCTGCATTACAGCTTGGCGGAAGCATCGGAAGCTTTATCGGCAACTGTTTTCATTCGACCAAACTTAACCGAAGAATTCTTACCTTGTGTGGTATGAGTGCTGCTTTTTCTGCGCTGTTCGGCACCCCTTTGGCTGCTTCAATATTTGCACTTGAAGTAGTAAATGTTGGTGCAATATATTATTCTGCATTAGTTCCGTGTGTTCTTTCTTCCGTAATAGCACATTTAGTTGCCAAATCACTTAATGTTGCCCCCGAATTATTTAATGTAAGCGGAATCCCTGAGCTTAATGCTGTATCTATCATCAAGGTTATAGTTCTTGCATTACTAGCCGGAATAATAAGTATCATATTTTGTAAAATACTTCACCTTGTAAAACATGCTCTTACCAAGCATCTTCCTAATCCGTTTATAAGAATCTTTGTAGGTGGATTACTTATTATTTTGCTCACCCTTATTCTTAATTCAAGAGACTATTTAGGTGCGGGAATGAATATAATCGAGCGCTGTATCACAGAAAATTCTGCACCTGAGACTTCTGCCTTTTTATTGAAAATAGTTTTCACCGCAATTACACTTGGTGCAGGCTTCTGCGGAGGCGAAATAGTTCCGTCATTTTTCATTGGTGCAACCTTTGGTGCGATAATCGGTCCTCTTCTTGGCCTTGAAGTTTCGTTCTCTGCTGCTATAGGTATGCTTTGCGTATTCTGTGGAGTTACTAACTGTCCTATATCTACTCTGATTATCGGTTTCGAGCTTTTTGGCTTTACCGGCGTAGCTCTTTTCTTTATCGCAATATGCATAAGTTATCTTTTATCAGGTAATGAAAGCTTATACAGTACGCAAGCGATTGTTAACCCTAAATTCGGTATTGAATACGGCTCTCAAGATAACGAGGATGGCCTTTAACAGCAAGACTAACAATAACGATAATAAAAACTTCCATATCGGCCAATTATCTCTAATGACCAATATGGAAGTTCTTTATACGCTTCTCGTGTATATATTTCCTTCGTTCTGAATAACCCTGTAATCCTTATCCGCATCATAACTTACGTACTTACCCGGAATAAACCTTTCGATGTATATCTTGGCATTTAATAATTCCTTATTAAGAATATCCAAGACTGTTCTGTCACTGCTCTTGTCTTCCTTAATATAGCAATACTCTTCCATGCTTTTTAGTCTGCCATCATCATCTCTGTCTATTCCAAAAAGCAACATCTCTGCTTTGTTATCCTGTATGATACCGATTATCTTGGTTGCAAACGCTTGTATACGTTCATTGATACTATTCTCATACTTTTCAATAAATTGGTGGTACTGAGCAATAAAATCATGCACTGCTTGTTCACGTTTATCACTGTCCGAACCACCGGCGCTCTCATTCAGATTATCAATTGTCCTTGAAAAAACAACAATATCTTTATTCAGCTCCTGAACGTCCGCAAATGACTTCTTGTACAATTCATCTTCGCGCATGTACTGCTCACCTCCAATCTGCTCACATAACTTAGACAATTAGTCCAGAACTTTATACCCTTCTGCCTCAACAATTTCCTTAAGCTTAGAATCAGCTATATCACTGTTAAGTGTAAGCACCGCAGTACCTGCCTCATGACTAACCACTGCCTCATCTACTTCACTAAGTGCTTCAAGCACCTTCTTTACTCTTCCTGAACAATGTCCGCACATCATTCCTTCAATTCTCATTGTCTTTTCCATAACATAATTTCCTTTCTCTGTTTCATTAATATTATTAGTAACATCTGTATTGTTAATATTATCCAAATTATTCTGGGCTGTTACTTCATCAACATTTCCTCTACTGTGTTTATCGTCTCTTATCTTAAATAAATTAAGTCTTAATGCATTAGATACCACACAAAAACTTGATAAACTCATCGCAGCCGCACCGAACATCGGATTAAGTTGCCATCCGAATGCCTTGATAAATACTCCGGCCGCAAGCGGAATACCAATTGTATTATAGAAAAATGCCCAGAACAGATTCTGATGAATATTTCTAAGTGTTGCCCTACTGAGCCTGATTGCTGCCGGAATATCGCTAAGTCTACTCTTTACAAGCACCACATCAGCTGCATCCATCGCAACATCCGTACCTGCACCTATCGCTATACCAACGTCTGCTCTTGTAAGTGCCGGTGCATCATTGATGCCATCACCAACCATAGCAACTTTTCCCTTAGACATCAGCTCTCTTATTGCCTCTTCTTTACCATCAGGCAATACTCCTGCTATAACCTCGGATACCCCTGCCTGCTCGCCTATGGCCTTAGCAGTACGCTCGTTATCTCCGGTAATCATAACAACATGTATTCCCATATTCTTAAGTTCTTCTATAGCTGATGCACTATCTTCCTTAATCGTATCCGCAACAGCTATTATTCCGTCAAGCTTTTGATTGGTTGCAAAAAACAGAGGTGTCTTTCCTTCGTCAGCAAGTTTGATTGCAATATTATTTATATCTTCATCTATTTTTACTTTTGTACTGATAAATTTAAGATTACCCGCAAGCAATTCGTCATTACCCAATCTCGCACTAAGTCCGTTCCCCGGTAATACCGTGAAATCTTCCGTATCAGGTTCATCACACTCGCATTTCACCGAAGTATTTCTTACATTCCTATCATTCCAACAATTTACGATTGCCTTTGCAAGCGGATGTTCACTCTTCCTTTCAAGTATATATGCCCTATGAAGCAATTCTTCCTCATTTGCCGCATTACACACAACCAAGTCCGTAACCTTTGGTTCGCCGTTAGTTATAGTGCCAGTCTTATCAAGTGCCACATACTTTACTTTACCTGTCTCTTCAAGCGAAACTGCCGTTTTAAAAAGAATACCATTCTTTGCGCCCATTCCGTTACCAACCATAATGGCAACCGGAGTTGCAAGTCCGAGTGCACACGGACAACTTATTACCAGTACTGATATTCCTCTTGCAAGTGCGTAGCCAAAGCTTTCACCTACAAACAGCCATATTATAGTTGTAATTATCGCAATAGTTATCACAACAGGAACAAATACCCCCGACACCTTATCTGCAACCTTTGCAATAGGTGCTTTAGTAGCTGCCGCATCGCTAACCATCTTGATTATCTGCGAAAGTGTCGTATCTTCTCCTACCCTTGTTGCTTCACACTTAATAAATCCTGATTGATTTATAGTAGCCGCTGATACATAATCTCCTACTGCCTTATCTACCGGAATACTCTCTCCTGTAAGCGCAGCCTCATTAATCGCCGTGTTTCCTTCCAAAACAATACCATCAACAGGTACGCTGTCTCCCGGATACACAACAAATACATCACCTTTTCTAACCTGTATCGCCGGAATTTCTACTTCCTTACCATCTCGTATAACCTTGGCAGTCTTCGGAGCAAGCTTCATCAAACCTCTGAGTGCGTCCGTAGTCTTCCCCTTAGAACGAGCCTCTAACATTTTACCTACTGTGATAAGCGCAAGTATCATCGCTGCCGATTCGAAGTACAAATCGTGCATATAGTGCTTAGCAGCATCCAAGGCTCTCATAGCAGCCATCGCTTCTTCTGTCATAAATACCGTAGCCGACATGGCTGTAAGTGCTTCTGCATATACACCAATCATTTTAAAAAGCACATATACGCTATACACAAATGAAGCTCCCGAACCGAGCGCAACAAGTGTATCCATATTAGGTGCTCCGTGCATAAGTCCCTTAAAACCGCTCACAAAAAACTTCTGGTTTATTACCATTACTATAGCAGAAAGAATAAGTTCGCTTAAACCTATGGCAAGGTAATTATTTTCAAAAAATCCGGGTACCGGCCACCCCCACATAACATGTCCCATGGATATATACATAAGCACTATCACAAATGCAAGTGACATCAAAAGCCTATTTCGCAAAAGTTTCTCTTCTCCATTCGTCAACGCATCTGCCTGATTTTCTGATGCATATGAGTAGTTCTCACTTGCAGATTGTATATCTCCCGACTCCATACTTATTGACGGATTATCTCTGTATCCGGCTTCATCAGACCTTGCTTCTGAAACTACACTAGCACCATAACCTGCCTCCACTACCGCTTTTATTATGGCAGCATCATCTGCAGTTCCTTCCACTCCCATGGAATTGGTAAGCAAGCTTACTGCACACGATTCAACACCCTCAACCTTATTTACGGCCTTCTCTACACGCGCACTACACGCAGCACAACTCATACCCGTAACAATAAATTTCTTCACTGTAAACAGCTCCTTGTTAGTTAAATCTAACTCCAATTATAACACTCACAAAAATAATGTCAAGGCTAAGCACACCCAATCATATAAAAAGACTTTTTGCAAAAATGTAAAATGCGCTTGACATAAAATGTAAAGCATGCTATACTCCAAAATGTAAAGTATACTTAACACAATATTTTTAGGGAGGAATAATTTGGATACTAGAATACGTGAGCTTCGTAAAGCTCAAAAAGTAACCCAGGATGAACTTGCCGAAGCAGTAGGTGTTACAAGACAGACCATAATATCGTTAGAAAACGGCAAATATAACGCTTCTCTGATTCTTGCACATAAGCTGGCACAGTTTTTTCAAACAACAATAGAAGAAATATTTATATTTAACATGGAGGAAGAAAATTTATGAGTGGAAATTTTTGTTTAAAGAAATATTCATCCGATAAGGAATATGCTAAATTAATGAAGAAGCGAGCAGCCATCTCTTTATTGCTCGTTGTATTTGGAATCGTAACCTTAGCTATAAGCTTATACTGCAGACATAAGGGCTTATTATCAATATCTGATTTCAGACAAGGTGTATTTGCAGGAATAGGCACAGGCCTGGCATTATTTGGTTTAATACTATTTTTCATATGTATATCAATTATCAAAAATGAAAGCAAGTTAAAAGCTGCACGTATATATGAATCCGACGAACGTAATATCGCGATTACAACCGAATCAATAAGCATTGCAACTGTGGTACTTTTAATATCCATGTATGTTGTATTTGTCTTAAGTATATTTATGGAGATAGATATAATAATCGCAATCGCCATTTTTGTTCTTCTCTTTGTGCTTACAACAATAATAAGCGCTAAAATCAATTCACATAGGATGTAATATGAAATATAATTACATATCTATAAAAGGAGCCCAAAAATGAAAGATAAGTGGAATCAAAATAGATTAGACATTTTTGCTTTAATCGGTATATTACTATGGGCAGCATATCAGCTTGTTAAGCATATTGTCCCCGAAATACCTGACGCAGTAGCATATCCTTGGATGATTATTTCATGCATATCTATGGGAATTGGCATTGCAAGATGTGGATATAAGACCGGCAAGTATTTGACTGAAAGAAACTCTAAATAGAAATAATAAACAGCTTGCAAAATAGTGCAGAATACCGCACAATCTTGCAAGCTGTATTATTATGTATTAGCACTATTCTCCATCAACAATCTCTGCCAATGTTCTAAAATAAGCTCTTATAGCTTCAAACTCTTCTGTATTTTCATCAAAATGAATCTGAGGATCAGAAGGTGGAGTAAAGGTATAATATACGCGTCCGTCAACCGTTAATTTGTCCTTATACTCTGTATATAACGAAAGCAAATCCGAACCTCGCACATTACCATCTTCCTCAACAAATATCTCATTCTGATATGTATACTCTTTACCTGCCAGAGTACATACCTGCTTTAATATAGTATGAATGTATTCATTAACCTCTTTGCGCTCCGCTTCGTCTCCGATAACCCATTGCGGTATAATACATGCAATGGATTCTCCTATATCTGCTCCGCCCTGAATTGTTCCAAGACGTGCCGGCCAATAAGTAATACACATCTTATCTGAATCGTACTCATAAGTGAAATCATTTTTGTAGTAAACATCTATACTATCTTCATAACTTAAATAACATATTTCATCAGCAATATCCTCTGATACCTTAACAGAGAACTGACCTGCCTTAAGTATTCCGTTCTCCGGTTCAAGATAAGTTACTTCCCCGTCATAACCTTTACCCTTTACCTCAAGCTCTATATAATTCTGCTTAACTTCTGCAAGCTGCTTATCGAAATCCATTTCATAATTGGTAGTTGGCATAACAATATCTTTAAGCTCACTAACCGCTGTGCTCTCCGGATATCCGGCTACCATGATTTCACCACTCTTAGTGACTCCTACCACGCAGTTTCTACCAATAGACACACTTATAATATTAGTCCAGTTCTCAATTCCTGCACAACGCTTTTCAACATTATGCCCTGTAGCTACTACTGTTCCGTCACTCTTTACTCCTACGGTAAAGTCTCTTCCCGCTGCAACGAATACTATATCCTTCCACTCTGCAACATCACATTGTCCTAAGAAATGCGCACCTGCCGCTAATACAGTTCCGTCTGTCCTAAGTCCTACAACATGGTTGTATCCTGCCGAAATCATCTCAACATCTGTCCAGTTAGTAACCTCAAGCTGACCGAAATCATTACTTCCATCAGCTATAACAGTTTTATCCTTCTTTAAACCTACTACGAAAGCATTTCCTGCACCAACCTGAACTATATCCTGCCACTCATCTTTATCTATATGAGAAGTACCCTTAGAAAGTACAGTACCATCCTTCTTTAAGCCAATAACATCGCTGTCACTCGCCGCAACCATCACTACATCATTCCAGCTCTGAAGATTATATCTTATTGAATAAACTGTTCCATCAGCCTTTAATCCAACTACATTCCAAAAATAGGCCGTATCATAATCGCCTACAGCAATTGAAGTAAGATTCTCCCACTGTCCGATTGTCTCAATCCCTTGCCATGTCGAGAAAGCATTATTTACATAGCTTAACTTTCCATCAGCGTTTACTCCCAAAATATAACCTGAACAAACATCTATTGTGCCGTTCATAACAGGTGTTATATCTTCTTTCACCACATCTGTCGGAGTCTCAGTTGTAGTGTCTGTATTCTCCTTAGTGGTGGGTTCTGTTGTAGGAACACTCGCAGTTGTAGTGTTATCAGTAGCAACAATAGCAGTCGTACTACTTTCTGTTGTAACACTTTCCGTCATATCGTTTTCACTTGTACTTTCATAAGTATTACTCGTTGGAATATTATCTTCCTTTCCACATGCCAACATTAACACAAGAACTAATGAAAGTATTAATATGTACTTATTTTTCTTCATAATTCCCTCCATTGATTTATAATTTTACATCCTATCTTATATACAACAAGTAAACAAGCAAAACAGGTGACAAAAAATATTAATATTATGTTCCACTATATTCTCCTAATTTCCTCTGTTCAAAGAACACACAACTTCTACATGTCTTGTATGGCAGAACAAATCATATGGTGTGGCTATTTCCATTCTATAGCCATTCTTGGTAATATATCTTAAATCCTCCGCCAAAGTCTCCGGATTACATGATATATATACAACTTTTGATGGCTTCATCTTAATTATTGCATCAAGGAATTCCTTACTGCTTCCTGAACGTGGTGGGTCCATCATGACCACATCAAGCTTCTCTCCTCTTTCAGCCATTTCCTCAATAAACTTACCCGCATCTCCTTGATAGAATTGTATATTGTTACATTTATTAAGCTTTGCATTTACCTTCGCATCTGCGACTGCAGCTTTGTTAAGCTCAACGCCAATAACCCTTTTCGCCTTATCTGCGGCAACCATACCAATAGTTCCTATTCCGCAATAAGCATCAAGAACAGTTTCTTTCCCAGTAAGTGCCGCATATTCAATTGCTTTGGCATATAACTTCTCTGTCTGTGCAGAGTTAATCTGATAAAAAGAATTCGGTGATATTCTAAAGGTTTTACCGCATAAAGTATCCTCTATATATCCCTTTCCATACAGCAGGATATTTCTTTCACCTAATACCATAGTCGTTTTTTTGTCATTAATATTAATCACTACGGATGTAATATCAGGATGTACTTTTAAAAGGGCTTTAACAAAATTATTTTTAGATGGTAATATAGGCGATGTAAGCACTAATGTAACAAGAATCTGTCCACTAACATGTCCTGTTCTTATAAGTACGTGTCTAAGAAGACCATACCCTGATTTTTCGTTATATACAGTTATCTTAAAAGACTTTAACATATCTCTTATAGTTTTAATGATGGCTGAAGCCCTCTTGTCCTCTAAAAGACACTCTTCAACATTAACAACCTTATGACTTTCTTCTTCATAAATTCCGGCTATTATATTTCCTCTTCTATCCCTATCAAAAACAGCATGAACCTTATTACGGTAATAATAAGGATAGTGCATTCCAACTACAGCTTCCACCTTACCAAAAGGCTTAAGCAGCTTATTAACATACGAATATTTCTTCTTTAATTGCTCCTCATAATCCAAATCAAGATAATTACAAGCTCCGCATTTCTTATAATAAGGACATGTCATTTTATCCATTGTTAAACTCCTTTAATAATATTTATAGTCCACGACTACCGATAAGGGTATTTTAGCACATTATAGCTGATTTTAATATATCAATTTGCAAATAGCAGCGCGAGTGCGCATCCACGCGGAGCGTTTTTTTATGTTATAGGACGCACTTTCCTATAACATAAAAAAACACTCCAAAATCTTGGAGTGTTTTCGCATCCTTGTCTTGCAAGGAATAATGTACGTTAGAGGATTCGAACCCCCGACCTTCTGGTCCGTAGCCAGACGCTCTATCCAGCTGAGCTAAACGTACATATAATGCCGGCGACCGGAATCGAACCGGTACGGGAGATTAGTCCCGCAGGATTTTAAGTCCTGTGCGTCTGCCAGTTCCGCCACGCCGGCATAAACCTTTCGGTTTAGTGGGACCTACAGGGCTCGAACCTGTGACCCTCTGCTTGTAAGGCAGATGCTCTCCCAGCTGAGCTAAGATCCCAAATTAGTAATATAAACGACCCGGAAGGGGTTCGAACCCTCGACCTCCGCCGTGACAGGGCGGCGCTCTAACCAGCTGAGCCACCAGGCCAAATTCTTTCGTTTATTTAAATATTAAATTTATCTCTAACCGGCTATTACACCGATTTAGTGGACCTTCGGGGACTCGAACCCAGGACCGACCGGTTATGAGCCGGTTGCTCTAACCAACT